>DASQTT010000256.1:0-3538 GCA_035641735.1 Actinomycetota bacterium
CGCTCAACACCTGATACGGCGTCGCGCGGCGACCGAACACGACCCGATCGGCGATCCGCATCGAAAGGCGCCGGAGCGGCCAGATCGCCGCCCCGATCACGACGCCGGCGAACAGCCACGAGTACACCCCCTCGCCCGACACCGCCACGACGAGGCCACCCACCGCCCATGCCAGCGGCGCTCCCAGCACGAAGAGGAGGACGGCGAGGACCGCGTAGACGACGGTCTTCTTGATCACGATGTCGATGTCGTACAGACGGAACTTCAAGATCGCGATGCCGATCGCCGCCGGGATCGCGACCAGGGCGAGGACGAGCGCGTTCTCGACGAGATCGATCTCGGACGTCCCCTGGCCGCTCAGCGTCCAGTACGGGACCCCGATCAGGAAGCACACCGCCAGCACCGACAGGGCAAGAAGGAGCCACTTCAGCTGCTGGCGCTCGTCCCCGCGCGCCCGTCGGTACCGGATCGCCAGCGAGGCGAGGCCGCCGAGCAAGCCCAGGACGTACGGGAGCATGACGACATCCCCGACGTTCCGGATCCAGTCGGCCCCCTCGATGCCGAAGGGGTTCCGGACCCCGGGGGTGCTCTCCAGATCGCCCGGTGCGAGGGCGAAGCCGATCGTGCCCAGGATCGCCCCGATCGTTCCCACGATCACCACGGTTCGCCATCGCGGAGACGGCAGGCGGCCGTCCGGATAGAGCAAGGGGATGTGGAGCGCCACCAGCGCCATGGACGGGATCCAGATCCACTCGGTGATCCATGCGCCGACGTCGGCCGCCGGCAGGGGATGCGCGGACGTGAACAGACCGTAGTTCGCGTACTGCTGCCCGAGCTCCTGCACGGCGGTGCTCACGCCCGACGCCAGCAACAACCACCCGATCGCGTTCGACGGAACCCGTGAGGCGACCAGGAAGCCGGCGATCGCCAGCGCCCCGGCCAGGAGGATCCCCCATCCCTTGAACCCGAACGATTCGTCCGGCAGCGGCGTCCCGATCCCCAGGATCAGGAACACGATCGCCACCGCGAGGACGACCGAGATCACCGCGACGAGAAGCCAGGCCAGCCGCGATGCGGTCCGTGCGTCCACCATGACCCGGGCATCGTCCCACCCGGCCAACGGCCGTCCAAGGGGGGCGACCTGCGGTTCTCCGGTGCGCGGACTTCCCGAGGATCCAGGTGCTGGCACCCCCCGGTGGTTCGCATGCCCACGCCGTCGTCGCGGGAACGGTGCGCGCGTACGGTCGCCGTGACGATCGAAGGAGGGACACGATGACGACGATCCTGGTGGGAACCGATACGTCGGCGGCGGCAGATCTCGCGGTCGAGGACGCGGCGAGGATGGCTCGGGATCGCGGCGCGGAGCTGCTGGTCCTGTACGTGAAGCCGGAGGGACCGGACCGCGCCGTCGTCGACCCCGACCGCGCCGCCGACCCGGTCGCGCATCTCCGTCGCCTCGCGGCCCGATTCCCCGGGGTTGCGACCACGACCCGGATCGAGGCCGGGGAGGCGGCCGCACGGATCTGCGACGTGGCCGAGGAGGTCCGGGCGGAGACGATCGTGCTCGGCAACCGTGGGACGCAAGGGTCGCGTTGGCGCGTCCGCGAGAGCGTCCCGAACCTCGTGCTGCGTCACGCGCCGTGCAGCGTCTACATCGTCGACACGAGGAAGGCGCAGTAGATGCGGTCGCTACGACGCGTCGCGAAGGAACGCCAGCACGGCCATCACCCGTCGGTGAACGTCCGGTTCCTCGGTGAGCCCGAGCTTGTGGAAGAGCGAGTTGATGTGCTTCTCGACGGCCCGTTCCGTGAGGAACAGCGACTTCGCGATCGCAGCGTTGTTCTGGCCCTGTGCCATGTGCGCGAGGACCTCCCGCTCGCGGTCGGTGAGGCGGCCGAGGGGCGAGTGGGCGAGATGCTCCTTCGCGGCGACCAGCGCCTCGACGATCTTGGGATCGAGCACGCTGCCGCCGCGGGCGACCTCGGTGAGCGCACGGACCAGCTCCTCCACGTCCGCGACCCGCTCCTTCAACAGGTACCCGAGGCCGGCCGCGCCGTCCTTCAGGAGGTCGTAGGCGTACTCGCCTTCGGCGAACTGAGACAGCACGACGACGCCGACGGACGGATGCGCCGTGCGGATCTGCTTCGCACCGCGGATCCCCTCGTCCGTCCCGGTGGGCGGCATGCGGATGTCGGTGAGCACCACGTCCGGGGCGTGTTCGTCGACCGAGGCGAGGAGCTCGTCCAGGCTCGCGGCGGTGCCGACGATCTCGACCTCATCGGCGGTGGACAGCAACGCGGCCGTTCCTTCGCGGACGAGGTAGTTATCCTCCGCGAAGACCACCCGCAGTGGCATGCGCGGATGGTACACGCGAGGTGCGCAGAGGTGGCTACGTGACGATCCGGGTCGTGTTGGGAGAGGACAACGTGCTGGTGCGCGAGGGCGTGCGCGCGCTGTTGGACTCCTACGACGACATCGAGGTCGTCGGCGTGGCCGCCGATGCTCCGTCGTTGTTGACCACGGCGGCGGAGCACACCCCGGACGTGGTCGTGACCGACATCAAGATGCCTCCGTCCTTCCAGCTCGAAGGGATCGATTGCGCCCACGCGATCCGTGAACGGCACCCGGATACCGGCGTCGTCGTGCTCTCGGCGCACGACGACGAGGAGTACGCGATCGCGCTGCTCGGCAAGGGGCACAGCGGCTTGGCGTACCTGCTGAAGGACCGGATCGCGCAGGGCGACGAGCTCGTCCGCGCGATCCGGGAGGTGCAGCAGGGAGGCAGCGTGGTCGATCCGGCGATCGCCGAGCGGCTGTCCGGCCGAGAGGAGTCGGGGGAGGAGGACCGGATCGTCCTGGACATGATGGCCCAGGGACTCGGCTACGAGGCGATGGCCGCCTCCCTCGGCACGACGCAGGAGGCCGTCGACCGGCGCGTCACCGAGCTCTTCGGGCGGATGGCGGGCGACGGCGGCGAGGGGTCCGGGCTCCTCGGCGAGTTCAAGAGGCTGCATGCCGCGGTCGTGGAGCAGTCGGCGACCGCGACCTCGCTCAAGTCGTACGTGCCGTGGCAGGTGGCGGACGCGCTGGCTCGTGGCGGCGACGCCGCGAGCCAGCGCGAGCTCGAGGTGACGATCCTGTTCAGCGACATCCGGGGGTTCTCCGCGATCGCCGAGCGGCTCACCGCTCGGGACATCGCCGAGATCGTGGGGCGACACCTCGGCGCGATGGCCGAGGTGATCGCCGACCACGGCGGGACGATCGACAAGTTCCAGGGCGACGCGGTCATGGCGGTGTTCGGCGCCCCGGAGCCGTCGGAGGACCACGCCGTGGAGGCGCTCCGATGCGCGGTGTCGATGCAGCGCCGGCAGACCGAGCTGAACGCGCAGGGCTGGGGGACCGACGCCGTCGAGATGCTGCACGTCGGGATCGGCCTCAACACCGGCGTGGTGATGGCCGGCGCCGTCGGCGGCGGTGGCAGGCTCGAGTACACGGTGATCGGCGACGCCGTGAACGTGGCGCAGCGCCTGCAGTCGGA
>DASQTT010000257.1:0-2625 GCA_035641735.1 Actinomycetota bacterium
ACGTCGCAGAACATCCGGCACACGGGGTGCTCGGTCTGCCACGGGATCACCTGGAAGGTGGACGGATCGGGGAGCGCGACCATGTCCGATTCCTGGATGCGCGCGAAGCCGTCGACCGAGGAGCCGTCGAAGCCCATGCCCTCCGTGAGAGCGCCCTCGAGCTCCTGCGAGGTGATCGTGAAGGACTTCAGGAAGCCGAGGACGTCGGTGAACCACAGGCGGATGAAACGGATCCCGCGCTCCTCGACCGTGCGCAGGACGTACTCGGCTTCGGCGGAGAGGGCCATGTCATCGAGGGTACGGATGGGCGGTGGTCGGCCGGTTACGCGCGCGTAAAACCCTGCCGCGTAGCATGCCCGGCATGGGACGAACGACGGTGGAGTCCGGCTCGCCGTTCGAGCCGGTGATCGGGTTCTCCCGCGCGGTCCGAGCCGGGCACCACATCGCGGTGGCGGGCACGGCGCCGATCATGCCGGACGGGGGCGATCCCCCCTCCGACGCCCATGGACAGGCGAAGCGCTGTCTGGAGATCATCGCGGCGGCGCTCGAGCAGATGGGATCGTCGATCCACGACGTCGTGCGGACGCGTTGCTACCTCGTGTCGGCGGACGATTGGAAGGACGTCGGGCGGGCGCATGGCGACGTCTTCGGTGAGGTGTCCAGCAACGTGCGGCCGGCCAGCACGATGGTGGTGGTGACCGGCTTCCTCGATCCGAGGTGGCGGGTCGAGATGGAGGCCGACGCGATCGTCGATCACTGAGGCAGCGACCCCGATGGGCTCGCATACGATGCCGACGTGCTGACCCCCGAGATCCTCGGTCGCACGTTCTCGGAGGCGCCCGATCCCGAGCTCGCTCGCGCCGCGTTCTCGCGAGTCGGCGAGGATGCGCACGCGCGCGAGCTGCTCGCCCGTCCGGAGATCTTGCCCGTGGCGTCTCGCCTTCTCGGGTTCTCCACCGCGGCGAGCGACCTGCTCGTGCGGCATCCGGAGGAGGTCGACGCCCTCGCCGACGTGTCGGCGCGTTCGCGCGACGCGCTTGACGCCGAGCTCGCTGCGGACGTGTCGGCGCACGGGGCCGGCGGCGGCCTCCGCCGGTTCCGGCGCCGCGCGATGCTTCGGATCGCCGCCCGAGATCTCGCAGGCGCGCCCCTCGAGGAGGTCGTCCAGGAGATCACCGCCGTCGCCGACGCCTGTCTCGCGTTCGCCTGCCCGGAAAGGTACGGCGTCGTCGCGCTCGGAAAGCTCGGCGGCGGCGAGCTGAACTACGCGAGCGACGTCGACCTCTTGCTGATCCGGGCTGAAGGCGCCGATGAGCGTGCCGGCGCCGCGTTCCTCGCTCTGCTCTCGGAGCCGACGGCCGATGGCGTCGCGTTCCGGGTCGACCTGACGCTGCGGCCCGGCGGCCGCGCAGCGCCGCTCGCACGCACGCTCGCCGCGACCCTCGCCTACTACGGACGCGAGGCCGCCACCTGGGAGCGCCAGGCGATGATCAAGGCGCGCCCGGCCGCCGGCGACCTGGCGCTCGGGTCGGCTTTCGTCGACGGCGTGGCCGAGTTCGTCTACCCGGCCGACCTCCACGAGGGAGCGATCGAGGAGGTCCGTCGGTCGAAGGTTCGCCTCGAGGAGTACATGCGCCGGCGCGGCAAGGAGCTGACCGAGGTCAAGCGGGGCCGCGGCGGGATCCGCGACATCGAGTTCGCTGTGCAGCTCCTGCAGATCGTCCACGGGCGACGCGACCGTCGCCTCCGCGAGCCGAGCACGCTCCGGGCGCTCTCCGTCCTTGCCGACGAGGGGTACGTGGCGAGCGAGGACGCCGAGGCGCTCGCCGCGGCCTACCGGTTCCTCCGGCGGCTCGAGCATCGGCTCCAGATCGTCCGCGACCTGCAGACGCACGACCTTCCGGCGGACCGCCATGCGCAGACCACGCTCGCGCGCTCGCTCGGCCTCGCCGGCGCGGACGAGCTCCGAGCCGAGTACGACCGGACGACGCGGCTCGTTCGGTCGATCCACGAACGGCTCTTCTACCGGCCGCTGCTGGAGGCCTTCGCCGGACCGGTCCGGCCGGTGCCGGGCCACGATCGAACGGCCACCGAGGAGCTCCTCGCCGGGCTCGGATTCGCGCAGCCCTCCACCGCGTTCGCCCGGTTCGAGCGACTGATCGACCCCTCCACCCGGATCGGGAAAGTGCTCGGTCACGTGTTCCCGGTCATGGCGCCGGCCCTGGCGCTCGCGACGGACCCCGACGCGGCGCTCGTGCGGCTCACGCGGATCGCCGAGGCCGTCGGGGAGCGGGCCGCGCCGGCGGACGCGCTCGCCGCGGATCCGCAGGCGGCCCGGCGCCTGGCGCACGTGGCGGGAGCGAGCTCGTTCGCGACCGACGTGCTCGCGGCCGAACCGGATCGGATCCTCGCGCTCTCCGGCGGCCTGTTCGGCGCCCCGGCGGTCGACGCGCAGGCCCAGCTCGTGGAGGCAGTGGCCAGGACCGCGGCGCGCGAGATGACTCCGCGCGAGACCGGCGAGGCGATCGCCGCGGTCGCGGACCGAGTCGTCGGCGAGGCGCTCGCCGCCGCCGACCCCGACCTGCCGTTCGCCGTGGTGGGTCTGGGGAAGCTCGGCGCGCAGGA
>DASQTT010000258.1:0-9515 GCA_035641735.1 Actinomycetota bacterium
TCTGCTGCTCTCCCCCCTCGTTCGGCTGTCGAAAGCTTGCGCATTGTTGCGCGGGCCGCCCTCGCTGACAACTCGGGTCCGAGGCCTCCAGCAAGGAGCGGAGCCGCCCGAACCACCGGCTAGCATCGGTGCCGATGCGCCCGAGCGAGGATGCGCCGCTGACCGCCGCGATCGTCGGGGGAGGGTTCGCCGCGGGGTCCCACGTGGACGCGCTGCGGCGGGTTGCCGGCGCGAGGCCGCTGGGCGTCGTGACCAGCTCCCCCGACCGGAGCCGCAAGGCGGCAGCCCGCCTCGGTCTGGACCGCGCGTACGGGTCCCTGGCCGAGCTCCTCGAGGACGAGGAGGTCGACGTCGTCCACAACTGCACGCCGAACCGGCTCCACCACGCCGTGACGACCGCCGCGCTCGAGGCCGGGAAGCACGTCCTGTCGGAGAAGCCGCTGGCGTTCGACCTGGCGGAGGCCGAGGACCTCGTCGCCCGAGCTCGGGCCACCGACCTCGTGACGGGTGTCTGCTTCACCTATCGCCACTTCCCGCTCGTCCAGCACGCTCGCGCGCTCCTCGCGGCGGGCGCGGCCGGACCCGTCCACCTCGTCCACGGGGCGTACCTGCAGGACTGGCTGCTGCGGGACGACGACTGGAACTGGCGGCTCGAGGCCGAGACCGGCGGGACGACGCGCGCGGTCGGCGACATCGGCTCGCACTGGATCGATCTCGCCCAACACGTCATCGGGGACGAGGTCGTGGAGGTCTGCGCCCGGCTCGGCCGGCTCCACGACGAACGCTGGCGGCCGGGCGAGGTCCGAACGTTCGAGCGCGCGGACGGATCCGACGCCGGAGCCCCGGGGACCCGCGTCATCGTCGACACGGAGGACATGGCGACAGTGATGGTCCGGTTCCAGCGCGGCGCGATCGGTGCGTGCACGATCTCGCAGGTGAGCCCCGGAAAGAAGAACGAGCTCACGATCGAGGTCGACGCGAGCGTCAGCGTCACCTGGAACCAGGAGGAGCCGAACGAGCTCCGGGTGGGACGCCGCGACGGACCGGAGGAGAGGATCGTGCGAGATCCCGCGCTCCTGATGCACGAGGCCGCCCCACTCGCCCACTATCCGCCGGGACATCAGGAGGGGTGGCCGGACGCCCTCCGCAACCTGATCGCGGACTTCTACGCCGCCGTGCGGGCAGGGCGCGACGGCGCCGACGGAGCCCGCACCGTGGCGTCGTTCGAGGAGGCACTCCAGGTCGCCCGCGTCGTGGACGCGATCGTCCGGAGCGACCGGGATCGTGGCTGGGCGGACGTCCGGGAGGAGGTGTCGGCGTGAGGCTCGGGGTGTTCACCGTGTTGTACCGGGATCGTCCCTTCGAGGAAGCGCTCGACCGCTTCGCCGAGATGGGGCTGGAGGCGGTCGAGATCGGGACGGGCAACTATCCCGGGGACGCCCATTGCAACCCGGACGAGCTCCTCGCCGACGCGGCGAAGGCGACGGCGTTCCGCAAGGCGGTCGAGGACCGCGGGATGATCATCAGCGGCCTCAGCCAGCACGGGAACCCGATCCATCCCGATCCCGGCTTCCGGGAACGGGACCGCGCCGTGTGGCGCTCGACGGTCCGTCTCGCCGAGCTCCTCGAAGTGCCGGTCGTGATGGCGTTCTCCGGATGCCCCGGAGACCACGAGGGCGCGCGCTATCCGAACTGGGTGACGTGCCCCTGGCCGGAGGACTACCTGAAGGTCCTCGAGTGGCAGTGGGAGGAGGTCGCGGTCCCGTACTGGACCGAGGCGGCCTCGTTCGCCCGGTCGCACGGCATCGCGCAGATCGGCTTCGAGATGCACCCCGGGTTCCTCGTCTACAACCCGGAGACCCTGCTTCGCCTCCGGTCGGCGGTGGGTCCCGAGATCGGCGCCAACCTCGACCCGAGCCACCTCTTCTGGCAGGGGATCGACGCGCTCGAGGCGATCAAGATCCTGGGGGCCGAGGACGCGATCTTCCACGTGCACGCGAAGGACACCTTCATCGACGAGGGGAACGTCCGGCGGAACGGGATCTTGGACACGAAGCACTACGGACAGATCCGTGATCGCGCCTGGACGTTCCGGACCGTCGGCTACGGGATGGGGGAGAAGACCTGGCGCGACATCGTGAGCACCCTGCGCGCGGTCGGCTACGACCACGTCCTCAGCATCGAGCACGAGGACCTGCTGCTCTCGATCGACGAGGGGCTGCGGCGTGGCATCGACGTCCTCACCTCGATCATCCCGCGGGAGCCGCAGACCGAGATCTGGTGGGCCTGAGCGGAGAGTTGGGTGGCTCGAGGGATGAGCGCCATCCGCGCGAGCGCAGCGCCCGGGCGAGGCGGCTGATGGCCGAGGTCACGCTCGAGGGCGTCACGAAGGTCTTCCGCGATGGGACGGTCGCGATCGACGACCTGGAGCTCCGCGTTCCGGACGGATCGTTCTTCGTGGTGCTCGGGCCCTCCGGGTGCGGGAAGACGACGCTCCTGCGCCTGGTGGCCGGTCTGGAGGAGCCGACGGACGGCCGGATCTGGATCGGCGACGTGGACGTGACCGACGACGGCCCTCGCGACCGGGACGTGGCGATGGTCTTCCAGAGCTACGCGCTGTATCCGCATCTGACCGCCTACGACAACATCGCGTTCGGCCTGCGGTCACGTCGGGAGGACAAGCGCGAGGTCGATCGCCGCGTGCGCGCCGTCGCGTCGATGCTCGGGCTCGACGACGTGCTCCGCAAGCGGCCTCGGAGCCTCTCGGGCGGCCAGCGGCAGCGGGTCGCGCTCGGTCGGGCGATCGTGCGCGAGCCGCAGGCCTTCCTGATGGACGAGCCGCTCTCCGACGTCGACGCGAAGCTCCGGGATCAGATGCGCGGGGAGCTCTCACGGATCCAGCGGTCGCTCGGCGCCACGACGATCTACGTCACCCACGACCAGGCGGAGGCGCTCCAGCTCGCGGACCTGGTCGCCGTGCTCGACCGAGGCGTGCTCCGGCAGGTCGGCACCCCGCGCGCGCTCTACGACCGACCCGACGACCTGTTCGTCGCGGCGTTCCTGGGAACGCCGAGGATGAACCTCGTCGAGGCGACGGTGGAGCGAGCCGACGGCCGCCCCTCCGTCCGGTTCGGCCACCACCGGCTGCCGCTGGCGGACGGCGACGGGGTCGCCGACGGCCGGCAGGTGATCGCGGGGATCCGTCCGGAGCACCTTCGGCCGCGGCGCTCCGGGGACGCTGCGAGCGGGACGATGACGATCACGGTGGATCGGCACGATCGGCTCGGCGGCGACGGGCTGCTCCGGTTCGCGGTCGAGGTGCCGCCGCTGACGGCGAGCGACCCGGGGGATGCCGTCGATCCGGACCCGTGGGCCGCCGGGCGGACGAACACGTTCACGGCGCGCGTCGACGGCGAGGGCGACGACGATTGGACCGGACGGACGGTCGACCTGGCGGTCGACCCGTCGCGCGTCCACCTGTTCGATCCGGAGACCGAGCTGGCGATCCGCTGAGCTCAGTCGGTTCCGACCCGCACGACGGGGTTCACCAGCGCGCCGAGGCCTCCGACCTCGATCCGGACGACGTCGTCCGGCTGCAGGGTGAACGGCGGATCTGGCACGATCCCGGTCCCGGTCAGGAGCATCACGCCGACCGGGAACGCCAGCGCGCGGCCCAGATACCCGACGAGGTCCTCGAACGGGCGCGCCATCGCGTCGGTGCCGGTCCGATCGTCGTAGACGGTGGTCCCGCCCCGTTCGATCGTCATCCGGATCGGGAACGGCGGCTCGATCGCCGACGCCGGCACGATCGCCGGCCCCAGGGAGCACGAGCGCTCGTACGTCTTCGCCTGCGGCAGGTAGAGGGTGTTCTCCCCTTCGATCGTGCGCGACGAGACGTCGTTGCCGATCGTGTAGCCGACGATCGCCAGGGAGGCGTCGACCACGAGCGCGAGCTCGGGCTCCGGGACGTCCCATCCGCTGTCGGCTCGGATCCCGATCGCGGCGTCCGGGCCGACCGCTCGCCAGCCCGGTGCCTTCAGGAAGAGCTCCGGGCGCTCGGCCTCGTAGACGCGGTCGTACGGCGAGGGCTCGACGGCCTCCTCGATCCGCGCGTCGCGCGAGCGTCGGTACGTGACGCCGGCGGCCCAGATCTCCTGCGACTCGACCGGCGGCTCCACGTGCACGTCGCCGTCGATCGGCTCCGTCGCCGCCGCGATCGCCTCCTCGAGCGTCGGGCCGCCGCCGGCGAGCACCGAGTCGAGGTCGAGGTCGTCGGCCACGACCGAGTCGGGACCGTCGAGGACGTCGCCCGCCGCCAGGCGGCGGGCGCCGTCCGCGTCGCGGATCCGGAAGAGGCCCCTCGGCATCGGGCGGACCCTAACGAAGCCGGCCGGGTTGACACCCGGCCGGTGGCCCGGGCAGCGTGCGCTGGAGCGAAGGGAGGCACGGATGCTGCTCTCGGACGATCGGGTCGGCGTGTTCTTCGACGGCGCGCTGCACGACCCGCAGCTGGACCACCCGGAGGGCGTGGCGGTCCACCCCGACGGCAGCGTGTGGTGTGGAGGAGAGCGCGGGCAGATCTTCCGGCTCGACCCCGGCGGCGCGTCGATCGATCAGGTCGCGTCCACCGGCGGCTTCTGCCTCGGCATGGCGTTCGACCGGACCGGCGAGCACCTGTTCGTGTGCGACCAGCAGCACGCCGCGGTCTTCCGGCTGGAGGTCGCGACCGGTCGCGTCGAGCGGTTCACGGACGGCGCGCCGGACCGGCCGTTCCGGATCCCGAATTCGCCGGCGTTCGACGCTGCCGACCGGCTGTACGTCTCGGACAGTCACACGTTCCCGGCGACGCCGGGCCCGGGGGTGTTCCGGGTCGATCCCGAGGGACACGGCGAGCTCTGGTACGCCCGCGACGTCACGTTCGCGAACGGCCTCGCCGTCGCGCCGGACGGCTCCGCGCTGTACGTGGCCGAGACCTTCGCGTCGAAGGTCTTCCGGATCCCGATCCGCGACGACGGCACGGCCGGGGATCGTGAGGACGTCGCGCACGTGCCGGGGTCGCTGCCGGACGGGCTCGCGTTCGACGTCGACGGCAACCTCTACGTCGGCTGCTACGAGCCGAGCCACGTGCTGAGGATCGATCCGGCCGGGACCGTCGACGTCCTGTGGCACGACGTGACGGCGCACATGCTGGCCCATCCGACGAACGTCGCCTTCCGCGGCTCGACGATGTTCACGGCGAACCTCGGCAGGTGGCACCTCACGCGGATCGAGGTCGGGATCGAGGGCGTAAGGCTCCCCGTCGGGAGCGGTCCGTGATCGAGCTCCGCGGGACCACCTGGGATCACCCGCGCGGATGGGGCGGTGTTCGGGCCGCCGCCGCGGCCTTCGAAGAGGAGCGGCGAGACGTGCGGGTCACGTGGGAGGTGCGGACGCTCCAGGCGTTCGCCGACCAGCCGATCTGGGAGCTGGCGCGCTCCTGCGACCTGGTCGTGCTCGACCACCCCGCGCTCGGCGCGGCGGTCGCTCACGACACCCTGGTGCCGCTCGACGAACACCTCGACGCGGCGTTCCTGGAGGAGCAGGCGCGATCGAGCGTCGGGCGGAGCGCGGAGAGTTACGTTTGGGAGGGGCGCCGTTGGGCGCTCGCGGTCGACGCCGCGGCGCAGGTGGCCGCGTATCGGCCGGATCTCCTGGAGCGCGCCGAGGTTCCCGTTCCCAGGACGTGGGACGAGGCGCTTACCGCGATCGATCGTCTCGGTGCCGCCGTCGCGATGCCGGCGATCCCGGTCGACGCGATCTGCGCGTTCCTCGGGACGTGTCGATCGCTCGGCGGCGAGCCGTGCACCTCGACGGACGCCGTCGTCGAACGGGGCGTCGGCCGTGAGGCGCTCGGCACCCTGCGTGATCTGGTCGCGCGCTCCCACCCGATGAGCCTCTCGTCGAACCCGCCGACCGTGCTCGACCGGATGGCGAACACCGACGAGGTCGCGTACGTGCCGCTCGCGTTCGGCTACGTGAACTTCGCCCGCGAGGGGTTCGGACGCGCGCGGCTCCGGTTCGCGCCGTCGCCCGCCGGCGCCGCCGGCGTGCCGTCGGGCACGCTCGGCGGCGCGGGCCTCGCGGTGTCCTCGGCGACGGCGCACGCCGAGGCGGCGTGCGCCGTCGCCGCCTTCACCGCGAGCCCCGACGTTCAGCGGACGGTGTACCTCGAGGGCGGCGGGCAGCCCGGCCATCGCGCCGCCTGGACCGACGAGGCCGCCGACGAGGCGACCGGCGGGTTCTTCCGCGACACGCTCGAGGCGCTCGATGCCGCGTACCTCCGGCCGCGTCACGACGGGTTCCTCGCGTTCCAGGACCAGGCGGGGCAGCTCGTCCACTGGGTCCTGGAAACCGGTGAGGACGCGGATCGGGTGCTCGACGCCCTCGACGCGTCGTACCGTGCGAGCCTCGTGACGACGGCGGGAGCGGACCGGTGACGATGGCGCTCGACGGCGTTCGCGTCCTCGATTTCACCCAGATGATGATGGGCCCGTGGGCGACCCAGTTCCTCGGCGATCTCGGCGCGGACGTGATCAAGATCGAGCGGCCGGAGGTCGGCGAATGGGAACGAGGGCTGCACGCGATGGGCGACCTCCTCGACGGCCAGAGCCCGTTCTTCCTGGCGATGAACCGCAACAAGCGGAGCGTCTCGCTGAACCTGAAGGATCCGCGCGCGCGGGAGATCGTTTTGCGGCTCGCGAAGGACGCCGACCTCGTCGTGGAGAACTTCCGTCCGGGCGTGATGGCGCGGCTCGGCCTCGGCTACGAGGACCTGTCGGCCGCGAACCCTTCGATCGTCTACGTGTCCGGGAGCGGTTTCGGGCAGACCGGTCCCTACGTCGACCGCCCCGGCCAGGACCTGTTGATCCAGGCGATGTCGGGCCTCGCCGCCTACGGCGGACGTGCCGGCGACGTCCCGACGCCGTCGGGCAGCTCGATCGTGGACGCGAGCACGGCCCTGCTGCTGGCGTTCTCCTCGATGGCCGGCCTCGTCCACGCGATCCGAACCGGCCAGGGACAGCACATCGACGTGAGCCTGTTCGACACGGCGGTGGCGCTCCAGTGCCAGGAGATCGCGGCGTTCCTCAACATGGAGCGTCGATTCGAGCGGAGCGAGGCGGGGATCGCCGGCGCTTGGTTGTCGGCGCCGTTCGGGATCTACCGGACGGCCGACGGTCACCTCGCGCTGGCGATGGGCTCGCTCGCGGTGCTCGGCGAGCTGCTCGACGAGCCTCGGCTGGCCGACTTCGACGAGCCGCGACGGGCGTACGACGAGCGTGACCGGGTCTACGCGATCGTCCAGGAGCGACTGACGGAGCGGACGACGGACGAGTGGATCGAGCTCCTGGCCACGAAGGACGTCTGGTGCGCGCCCGTTCGATCGTTCGACGAGCTCGTGGAGGACCCGCAGGTCGCCCACAACGACCTCCTGACGACCGTGCCGCATCCGAACGGTGGCGACCTGCGGGTCGTCGGGGTCCCGATGCGATTCAGCGCCACGCCGGCCACGATCCGCTCCGGGCCGCCGGCGGTCGGACAGCACACCGACGAGGTGCTCGCGGGTGCGGGGTACTCGGACCAGGAGATCCGCACGCTCCGCGACGACGGGGTCGTCTGACCGTGGGAGAGCTCGTCCTCGTCGAGCGCCGCGACGCCGTCCGTGTCCTGACGTTCAACCGTCCCGAGAAGCTGAACGCGCTCAGCACGCCGATGCTCGAAGAGCTCGAGGGCGCGCTGGACGAGGCGAAGGCCGACACGGCGACGCGCGTGCTGATCGTCACCGGCGCCGGCGAGCGCGCGTTCGTGGCGGGCGCCGACATCGGCGAGTACTCGGAGCAGACCGACGAGGCCTTCGACGCGTTCCAGCGGTTCTGCCGACGTCTCTTCGACTCGCTCGACGCGTTCCCGAAGCCGGTGATCGGTGCCGTGAACGGCTACGCGCTCGGAGGCGGCTTCGAGATCGCGCTCTGCTGCGACGTCCTGATCGCCTCGACCGCGGCGCGGTTCGGCCTCCCGGAAGGACGCCTCGGCCTCTCCCCGGGCGGCGGTGGAACGCAGCGGTTGACCCGGGCCGCAGGGCCCTTCGTGGCCGCCGACGTGCTGCTGTCGGCCCGACGGCTGACCGCGGACGAAGCGCTTCGCGCCGGGATCGTCGCCGAGGTCGTGGAGCCCGACGCGCTGCTCGACGCCGCGCTCGCGAAGGCGGGCGAGATCGTCCGAGCGGCGCCGCTCGCCGTCGGCGGCATGCTGGAGCTGGTGCGGGTAGGGATGGACGCGGCGCTCGCCGAGGGGCTGGACGCCGAGCACGACGCGCTCGTGCGGCTCCGCCGGACGGCCGACGCGGCCGAGGGTGTCAGCGCGTTCGTGGAGAAGCGCGAGCCGCGGTTCGAGGGCAACTGAGGAGGTCCGATGGGACGCGTCGACGGGAAGGTCACGGTGGTGACGGGGGCCGCGAGCGGGATCGGACGCGCAGCCGCCCGGCTCCTGGCCGCGGAGGGAGCGCGTCTGGTGCTCGGCGACGTCGACGAGACCGGAGGCGAGGACGTCGCGCGAGAGATCCGCGAGGCTGGCGGCACCGCCCGGTTCCGGCGGACCGACGTCCGCTCGTTCGACGATGTGGGGGCGCTGGTCGGGTCCGCCGTCGAGGAGCACGGCGGCCTCGGCGCGATCGTGAACAACGTCGGCGTCGCGATCGGTGGCGCGGCCGGGGAGATGACCGAGGAGGACTGGAACGCCGTGATCGACGTGAACCTCACCGGCGTGTGGCGAGGGATGCGGCACGCGATCCCCGCGATGCTCGACTCGGGCGGCGGCTCGATCGTCAACGTGAGCTCCGTGCAGTCGCTCGTCGGGTTCCTCGGTTGGTCCGGCTACGCGGCCAGCAAGGGAGGCATCAACGCGCTGACCCAGCAGGCCGCGGTCGAGTACGCGCCGAAGGGGATCCGCGTGAACGCGATCATCCCCGGCACGATCCTGACGGGGATGAACGAGGGGATCCTCCGCGAGCACCCGCAGCCCGACGAGCTGATGGCGCTGTGGACCTCGATGCACCCGATCGGCCGGATCGGCCGGCCCGAGGAGGTGGCGACGGCGATCGTCTACCTCGCGTCCGACGAGGCGTCGTTCGTCACGGGGATGCTGCTGCGGGTCGACGGGGGGATGGTCGTCAAGGCCGGCTGAGGCCGCGCCGACCGCCCTCTTCCAGAAGGTCGTCGAGCCGCGGCGCGCCGGCGAGGGCGGTCGGCGCGACGACCGAGAGCCCCGCGGAGAGACAGGCCCACGCCAGCGCG
The DNA here is from genome assembly GCA_035641735.1 of Actinomycetota bacterium. GTDB lineage: Bacteria > Actinomycetota > UBA4738 > UBA4738 > HRBIN12 > JAJNBA01. The sequence continues at coordinate 9,330 of DASQTT010000258.1, forward strand.
GCCTCGAGGTCGATCCCTCGCTCGGTTGCCCAGACGATCGCGGCCACGAAGAGGTCGCCGGCCCCGGTTGCGTCGACGACGTCGAGGTCCGGCGCCGGCGACCGGATCACGGTTCCGTTCCGGACGGCGACGGCGCCGCGCGCCCCGGTCGTGACGATCGCGGTCTCGCACGCGCTGGCGAGGGCG
>DASQTT010000259.1:0-2852 GCA_035641735.1 Actinomycetota bacterium
GACGCTCGTCATCCTGAAGCTCGTGGACCGGCTGGTCGGGTTCCGGGTGGAGGCCGAGGCGGAGGATCGAGGTGTCGACGTCGCCGAGCACGGGGAGTCGGCGTACGCCTTCCGTGAGCACGGTCGCCAGGGGACGCCGCCGATCGCCGCGATGACCGACGAGGAGCTGGCGGCTCTGCACGAGCGCCTCGTGCTGGACGCCACAGCCCGGGTGCTCGAAGCCGTCGCTCGTGAGGAGCCGCGGACCTGAGCTCCGTCCCCGGCGGCCGTGCGTCGTTGACGGCCGGGGCCAGGGCCGGTTGCATGGGCCCCGATGGAGCTCCTCGCTCAGGCAGGCCCCGGTGCTGAGACGTTCTCCGACTGGTTCGTCGCCTACGCGCTGAAGCCGGTCGTCATCGTTCTCCTCGCGCTGGTGGTGACGTTCATCGCGCGCGTCGCGGTGCGGCGTTTCCGCAAACGCCTCGAGGGCTCGGCGAGCCTCACCCAGGACCTGAACCTGCAGCGAGCCGCGACCCTTACCCAGGCCGTTTCCACCGCGCTCGTCGTGGTGATCTGGGCGGTGGCGGTCCTGATGGTCCTCGAGGAGACCACGTTCAACGTCGCGCCGTTGCTCGCCAGCGCCGGCGTGGCCGGCGTCGCGCTCGGGTTCGGCGCTCAGAACCTGGTGAAGGACACGCTCTCGGGCTTCTTCATCCTGCTGGAGAACCAGTTCGGCGTGGGGGACAACCTCGAGCTCACGACGCCGTCGGGGAAGGCGATCGGTCGCGTGGAGGGCCTCACGCTCCGGGTGACCAGCTTGCGCGCTTTCGACGGCACCCTGCACATCGTGCCGAACGGCAATATCGTTGTCGCCAGTAACCGCTCACGCGGCTGGGCGCGCGCGATCGTCGACGTGCGCGCGGCCTACGGGGAGGACGTCGATCACCTGCGCAACGTCCTGGAGGTCGTCTTCGAGGAGCTGCGGTCCGACCCGTCCGTGGGGGAGTGGATCCACGACGGTCCGAGCGTGCTCGGCGTGGAGCGGATGGGCCAGGACGGGTTGGTGATGCGGGTGATCGCCGATACCCGTCCCTCGAAGGTGATGGACCTGGAGCGCATCCTGCGCGAGCGGATCACACGGCGGATGGCCGAGGAGGGCATCAAGGTCCCCGTGGTCCCGGCCGCGCCCGCTCCCGCCGGTGCCGACGGCTGAACCGGTTACGGGAGCTCGATCACCAGGGCTTCCCAGGGCTCGAGTTTGACGCTCTTCGAGAGCGGTTCGCCGTCGCGACCTCGATCGGTCGAGAGCAGCACGCTCCCGTCGCGCTCGATCGGGACGTCGACGGCGCGGTCGGCGTGGTTCAGCAGGACGATCGTCGACGCGCCTCGGGACCATCCCCAAACCGTCTCCGGCGTCTCGACGGGTGCGTAGGCGCCCGCCCGAAGGTCCTCGCGGCCGCGTCGCAGCGCGATCGCGTCCCGGCACAGGTGCAGCGTCGACGACGGGTCCTCGCGTTGATCGGCGACGTTGCAGGCCGTGGCGTCGCCCATCGGTAGCCAGGGCTCCGCCTCGCCGCCCGAGAATCCCCCGTCCGGCGTCCACTGCATCGGCGTCCGGCACCGGTCGCGTCCCGGATCCTCCGGCCAGTGACGGATCCCCACCGGATCGCGCAGGTGCTCGCGCGGGACCTCGACGTTCGGCATCCCGATCTCGTCTCCGTAGTACAGGAGCGGCGTACCTCGGAGCGTCAGGAGCATGAGCAGGGCCGCCCGGCTGCGCCGCTCATCGTCCTCGCACCACCGGCTCGAGAACCGCCCCGCGTCGTGGTTGGATCCCGTCCAGAGCGGCCAAGCGGACGGCGGGATCAACGATTCGGTCCGCTGCACGATGTCCCGCATGTGCGGACCCGGCGACGAGAAGACGAACGGGACGTTCAACGCGAGGTGCAGCTCGTCCTCACCGCTCCCGTAGAAGCGCGCGAGCGCCTCGAGGTCCATCACCCACGTCTCGCCCAGGAGGACGCCTCGAGCCGGTTCCGACAGCGCGCGCCAGCGCCGCAGCACGTCGTGGGCCTCGGGCCGGTTCATGCTGAAGTCCGACCGGAGTCCGTGCCGGCGGACCATCGGATCGTCGGTGTCGAGGGCGGGCGTGTCGTCGCGCAACTCGCGATCCTTGACCAGCGCATGGGCGACGTCGATGCGGAATCCGGCCACTCCGCGATCCAGCCAGAAGCGCAGGATGTCGTCGAACGCGTCGGCGACCCCCGGGTTCCACCAGTTGAGGTCCGGCTGCTCGGGCAGGAAGTTGTGGAGGTAGTAGCGACCGATCGTCTCGTCCCACGTCCACGCCGGGCCGCCGAACGAGGAGCGCCAGTTGTTGGGCGCCGACCCGTCGGGTCGACCGTCGGCCCACACGTACCAGTCGTGGTGCTGGGCATCTCGGCCTGAACGCGCGTCGAGGAACCAGGGATGCCGATCGCTGGTGTGGTTGGGAACGAGGTCGAGCAGGATCCGGATCCCGAGCTCGTCGGCCCCGGCGATGAGGCGATCGAGGTCCTCCAGGCGGCCGAAGCTCGGATCGACGTCCGTGTAGTCCGCGACGTCGTAGCCCCAGTCCGCCTGTGGCGACGGGTTGATCGGGCTGAGCCAGATGCCGTCGACGCCGAGCCACGCCAGGTGGTCCAGGTGGTCGAGCACGCCTTGGAGATCGCCGTGTCCGTCCCCGTCCGAATCCGCGAAGGAGCGTGGATAGATCTGGTACAGGACGCCGGCGCGCCACCACGGTGGCGCGCCGGCGTCGGTCGGTCCGGTCGTCGGCATCGGGGCCACAGCCTACGGACCCTCCGCCGCCTCGGAGTGCCGCCGCGGCGGCG
>DASQTT010000260.1:0-9908 GCA_035641735.1 Actinomycetota bacterium
GGCCGGTCCTCGGCCGTCCGTTGATGGAAAGGGAGCTCCAGACGTTCCGCCAGCTTCCGAACGTACGCGGCGTCCTTCCCCGAATCGGAACGCAGCCGGTGATCGAAGTGGAAGACGGCGAGCCGGATCTTGAACAGCCGCCGCAGGTGCCACAAGGAATAGAGGAGGCAGACCGAGTCGGGGCCGCCGCTGCACGAGACGAGCACCAGATCGCCCGGCCGGAACATCTCGTGCTCGCGGGCCGTCTTCGTGACCCGCTCCAGCACGCGCGCGACGGCCGGAGGCCGGCGAGGCACGTCAGCTCCCGGCGACCCGGCTGACCCAGCGGTCCGGCTCGGCGATCTCCTCGACGGTCGGGAGGGCCTCCGGCGCGAGCCAGACGCGGTTCAGGCCGCCCATGCCCGCTCGTGCCGCGACGGCATGGACGAAGCGCTCGCCGGCGTCGTACTGCTCGATCTTCTTGTCGAAGCCGATCGCCCGCTGGAAGGACCGTTCGACCCCGCTGGCCCGGCGCCGACGTTCGGCGAGAGCCTTCCGCATCCGAGCCAGGTCCGTCACTCGGTCACGCGCCACCTCGTTCATCACGTAGGACGCGTGGCCCTCGAGCAACGACATCACGCCCTGCACGTGGCGGACGATCTCGCGCTGCTCGGGATTCAGGAGGAAGGTCAGCGCGCCCATGCCGCGTAGCGCGGTTCCCGACCGCGCCTCGTCGATCGCCCGACGGAGCTGCTGCGTGAGCTCCTTCGAGTCGAGCGAGATCGTGCCGAGGTACCGATCGACCTGATCACGGATGTGGCCCCGGAGCCAGGGAGCGGCGCCGAACTGCACCCGGTGCGTGACCTCGTGGATCGCGATCCACAGCCGGAAGTCCCGCGGCGGCAGTCCGAAGCGTCGCTCGGTCTCGGCGACGTTCGGCCCCACGAAGTAGAGGAGGCCTTCGTCGTCGGGCGGGAGGAACGCGTCGTACTGGCCGAGCACGCGTCGCGACACGTAGCCGAGGAGCGCTCCCGCCTGCGCCCCGACGGCCTTGCGGCGGATCGTTCCTCGGCCGGCCGGCTGCTTGGCGAGGATCCGGCCGGCCAGCGGCTCGAGCATGCGCTGCAGGCCACGCAGGTTCGCCCGGATCCACTCGCTCCGAGCCATCACCCACGGGCGGGATCGGAAGCCGCCGGGATCCAGCGAGGTGAACTCGACGATCAGCTCCTCGGATCGTGGCACGAGCTCGGCGAAGTCCTCTCGCATCCGGGCTCGATCCGCCGCGACGACCGACACACCCGGACCGGCGACGCGCCGTCCGACGGCGAGGGCGGCCTCCCAGTCCGCCAGGCGCGAGGCCTGGGAACCCATCGACCAATCGACATCGGTGGCGTCCATCGGGACAGGCTACGCGGTCGGTGCTATCCGCCGGCGGCCTTCTTGCGCGCGGCGATCATCCCGGCACGCCTGGCCTGCCCCTCCGCGACCCGCTTGTCCGTCCCCTTCGCGACGAGCTCCTGGAGCGTCTGTTCGTAGACCTCCTGATCCATCGTGACCTCGGCGTGCTCCGCGGGAGCCGGGGCGGCCGGGGCGGCGGCCTGTGCCGCCGGGGTCTCCCGAGCCGCCGGCGCCTCTTCGGAAGGTGGACCCTCGCTGGGCGGTTCGCCGCGCGGAGCCTCCTCGGACGGCGTCTCGGCGCCCGGCCCGGCCTGCGCCGGTGCAGCGGGTGCCTGTTCGGGCGGCGCCGTCGCGGGTCCGCCCGCCTCGGGTGCCGGCGCCGGGGCCGCCGGAGCTGCGGCGGGCGCCGCAGCTGCCGCCGGCGCGGCTGCCGGCGCGGGCGCGGCCACGCCGGCGCGCTCGGGCAGCGGCGGCGGGGCCACGACGACCGGGGCCGCCTCCTTGATGTCGACGGTGCGGCGGGGGAGCTCCTCGCCGGGCCGGACCCGGTCGGCGCGGACGACCTTGAACGTCGTCTCGTCGGTCGAGAACCGCGGCGCGAACCGGACGAACGCCACCACGACGAGCAAGATCACGATCAGGCCGAGGATCCCGAGGAGGATGGCCATCCCGTGGACCCATCCGCCGGTGTTCAGCTCCGGCGTGACGGTCGGGTCGACGGAGACCTGCGCGAACGCCTGTGTGGCCGGAAGGAAGAGCACGAGGACCGCCGTCAGCGCCGCCGTTCGGAGGGTCCTCATCCGCCGCGATGCTCGCATCTCATCCGCTCCATCGGCAACCCGGAGCCGGAGATGGGATTCGAACCCATGACCTACCACTTACGAGGCGGTTGCTCTGCCACTGAGCTACTCCGGCGGAGTGGGCAGGATACCAACGGCCCAGGTCGCGACCGGTAGAGGCGGCCTCCAGCCGGGCAGCACCGTTGGCCCCGACGGCCGGATGCCGGATGATGCACGCGTGAGCGTCACGGACATGAGCGCGATCGGCCCCGTCCGAAGGGTGATGGTCGGCACCGACCGGTCGGAAACGGCCGAGCGCGCGGTCGAGTGGGCGGCGGCCTTCGCCGATCGGTTCGGCGCCGAGCTCCACATCGTCCAGGTGATCGTCCCGGAGCACCCGGCGGACACGGAGCACGGCGCGGCCGAGGCCGCCCGGGCCCGCAGCGCGGCCGACGAGCTCCGCACGTACACCACGCAGCTGGCCGGCGAGCGGGGCCGCGCCCACGTGGTGGTGGACGACGACCCGGCCATGGCGATCGTCCGCTCCTCGGAGGACGAGGCCGCCGACGTCCTCGTGGTGGGGAACGCCGGGATGGCCGGACGCAAGGAGTTCCTCCTGGGCAACGTCCCGAACCGGATCAGCCACAACGCCCGGTGCACGGTGGTGATCGTCAACACGACGAACGGGCGGGCGACCGCCGTCGCCAGCCCCGGATCAGCCGGCGCGATCCGGTCCTCCGCCGAGCTGGTGGTCGGCCGGCCGCACCTCGTCGCCCGCGGGACGAAGATCGGCGCCGTCTTCGCGAAGCACGGGCTGCGGGAGCTCTTCGGCCGCCCGGACGAGGAGGGCTCCACGGGCCGCCGGCGCCAGGCGAAGCGGTTGCGTGCTGCCCTCGAGGAGCTGGGGCCCACGTTCTGCAAGCTCGGCCAGATCCTGTCGACGCGGCCGGACCTGCTTCCGGCGGAGTTCATCGAGGAGCTCGCGACCCTCCAGGACGACGTCCCCCCGCTCACCGAGGCGCAGGTGGTCGAGGTGATGGAGCAGGAGCTCGGCGTTCCGTGGGAGGACGTGTTCGAGACGGTCGATCCGAGGCCGCTCGCGGCGGGCACGATCGCGCAGGTCCACCGGGCGACGCTCGCGACCGGCGATCGGGTCGTGATCAAGATCCAGCGGCCGGATGCCCGCGGGCTGATCGAGCAGGACCTCGCGCTCTTGGAGGTGTTCGCGGAGAAGGCGGCGAAGCGCCCGCACCTGAAGCTCGTGATCGACATGGAGGCGGTGTTCCGCCACCTGTCGGACAGCCTGCAGCGTGAGCTCGATTTCAGGCAGGAGGCCGCCAACATGCAGCGGATCGGCGAGGTCCTGGAGTCGTTCCCCCGGCTGGCCGTCCCGACGGTGCACGCGGACTTCTCTACGTCGCGCCTGCTGGTGATGCACGACGTCGGCGGCGGCCCGATCGCCACCGCGTCGGAGGGGGAAGCGCGACGGGAAGCCGCGCGGCAGCTCCTCGAGTCCTTCTATCGCCAGATCATGGTCGCCGGCTTCTTCCACGCCGATCCGCATCCCGGGAACCTGATGTGGCAGCCGGAGGAGGAGCGCCTGTACTTCCTCGACCTCGGGATGGTCGGAGAGGTCGGCGCCGAGATGCGCGAGCACCTGATGCTCCTGCTGATGGCGTTCTGGCAGGAGGACGTCGGGTTCCTCACCGACGTGACCCTGATGCTCGCGAACGCGATCGAGCGGAGCGACCTCGACGTCGAGAACTTCCAGGCCGAGATCGGCTCGCTGATGGCGCGCTACCGGACCGCGTCGCTGAAGGACATCCAGCTGGGCCCGATCCTCCAGGAGATGACGGAGATCTCCGTCCGTTACGGGGTGCCGCTGCCCGCGTCGCTCGCGCTCACCGGCAAGGCGCTCGCGCAGATGCAGCTCGCGACGGCGCAGCTCGACCCGGATCTGGATCCCTTCGAGGTCGCCGGCCGGTTCCTGATGCGCAACCTCCTGCGCGACATGAGCTCCCGGGTCGACCCGAAGGCGCTCTTCTACCAGTCGCAGAAGCTCCGGGTCCGCGCGACCCGTGTGCTCGAGGCGATCGAGCGGATGATCGGGGCCCGCCCCGGCCAGAAGATGGAGATCAACTTCCGGGCCGCGCCGCTCGAGGCCACGGTGCGCCGGGCGGGGCGCCAGCTCGCGCTCGGTCTCACGGCCGGCGCCGCGATCCTGGCGAGCGGCCTGACGGCGATCTCGGTCCGCGTGCCGGGTTGGGTCCCGGTATCGTTCGGCGTCCTCGCGGTGCTGCTGACGTTCGTGATGCTGCTGGACCTTTTCCGGCGCCGCGGCTAGCCCCCCGCGCCGGTCATCCGACGCCGAGCGCTCGGAGGAAGCCGTCCGGATCGTCCAGGCCGAGGCCGAGCCGACGGATCGTGATCGGGAACGGGCCGGACCGCCCTTTCGCCGCCGGATCGAGGTCGAGGAACACGATGCCCTGCGTCGAGCCGTTCACGAGCCAGCTCGTGAAGCGGAGGTCGGCGTGGACCCCGATCGCCCACCGGACGTCGCGGTGGCGCGCGGCGCGACGGATCGACGAGCGCAGGATCTCAGCGCGGAACGCCCAGCCCATCCGCACGACCAGCGCGTCGGGCGTGAGCTGGATCGTCCCGTGACGAGCGCCCAGCAGCAGCGGCGTCATCAGCCAGCGCGACAGCGGCGAGTACTTGATCGGGAAGGAACGGGTCGACGACATGGGAGTCAGGCGTCGGGACGGTCGATCCGCTCCTGCACCTCGCGCAACCGTTCGACGACTCCGTGGAGGATCGCGACGGCCACGCTCGGATTCTCGATCAGGAACGGGTCGAAGTAGATCGTCTCGATCACGAGCGCCTCGAGCGGCTCGGTCGCGGTGACGCTGGCCGAGCGGCGGGTTCGGCCGAGCAGGGCCATCTCGCCGAAGAAGTCGCCGGCCCCGAGCTGATGGGTCGTTCCACCGACCTCGACCGACGCGGTCCCCGAGAGGATCACGAAGAGTCCCCCGCGGTCGGAGTTGCGTTCGACGAGCGCGTCGCCGGCCGCGTACCGCCGCCGCTGCCCGATCTTGGCCACGCGCTCGAGATCGTCGTCGGTCAGCTCCTCGAAGAAGCGGACCTTGCGGAGCGCCTCCGCGTCCTGGCTCACGAGCTCATCGTCTCCCGGCGGCCGCCGTAGTGAGGGAGGATAGCGTCACATCCTCGTCGCGGAGCTTCGCGGCGTCGACCGCGCCGCCGGCCGCGATCAGCGGCATCGCGTCGCGGACGTCGGCGGGACGATCGAGCGACACCGCAGCGCGGACCCGACCACCCACGAGATAGAACGCCGTGAAGCTCCGCCCCTCGAGGCGTCCTCGGACGATCAGCTCGTCCCACTCGCGGTGATACCCCGCGTATTGGATCGTGTGCTCATACTGGTCTGACCAGAACCAGTGGATCTCGTCGTAGACCGTGTCGCGTCCCATCATGCTCAGGGCCGCCGCGCGCCCCTGCTTCCGCGCGTTGTCCCAATGCTCGACGCGGACCCGGCGTCCGAAGACCGGATGGAGGTGGTTCGCGACGTCTCCCGCCGCGAAGACGCCATCGACGCTCGCGCGACAGCGCTCGTCCACGACGACGCCGTCGTCCAGCTCGATGCCCGAACCCTCGAGGAACCCCGTCACCGGCTGCACCCCCAGGCCCAGGACGACGAAGTCGCACTCGAAGCTCAGGCCGCTCGCGGTCTTCACCGATCGCACCGCGGCGTCCCCCTCGAACGCGGCCACCTGGTCGTCGAAGGTCATCTGGACGCCGTGGTCCCGGTGGATCCCCTCGAGCACCCGGCCGACGTCCTCCCCCAGCACGCGGTCGAGCGGCGCCTTCCCGCCGGCCACCACCCGGACCTCGAGGCCTTTCTGCCGGAGCGACGCCGCCACCTCCGAGCCGATGAAGCCCATCCCGGCGAGGACCACGCGGCGGCCGGGCAGGATCTCCGCGCGGATCCGCGCGGCGTCGGTGAGGGTCCGCAGATCGAAGATCCCCTCGAGGCCGATCCCCGGGATCGGGAACCGCCGGTTCCTCGAGCCGGTGGCGATCAGCAGCCGGTCGAACGGCACCGGGTCGCCCCCGGCCACGCTGACCACCTTCCCGGCGGGATCCACCCCGGTGACGGTGGTACCGAACCTCGTCTCGATCCGCTGATCCGCGTAGAACGCCTCCGGCCGGACCATCGCGTCCTCGACCCGGGACTCGCCGCGCAGGAAGGCCTTCGAGAGGGGCGGCCGCTCGTACGGGAAGGCCGGCTCGGCGCCGATCAACGTCACCTCGCCGTCGAAGCCCTCCTCGCGCAGCGTCGCGGCCGCCGTCGCGCCGGCGAGACTGGCGCCGACGATCACGAACCGCTGCGACCTGGGTCCGGCGGGCCGGGCGGCCGGCTCGTCGCGTGGGTGCTCGCCGTTCCCCTCGGGGCCCGGCCCGTCGCCGCCGATCCGTTCCAGCGGCTCCTTCGCCGGGCCGTGGACGACCGAACCGTCGAAGGAGAAGCGGGATCCGTGGCACGGGCAGTCCCACGTCTGCGCCGGGTCGTTCCAGTCGACGGTGCACCCCATGTGCGTGCACCTCGGCGACAGCTCGTACGTGCGTCCGGCCGCGTCACGGAAGACCGCCGTCTGGCGGCCCCGGACGTTGACGATCCCCCCGTGACCCGGGGCGAGGTCCTCGGCCGACCGGTCCACGGTCTTCACGATCAGGACGTCCGAGGGCACCTCATGCGCGACCTTGTTCGGCACGGACCCGAGGAATCGGCGGACGCCCGACATGCCCTTGTTCCCGACGACGACGAGCTGCACGTCCTCGGTCTCCGCCAGCTCGCAGATCCGCTCCGCCGGGTCGCCCTCGACCGTGCGGCGCTCGACCTCGACGTCGTCGGGCCGGGCGTCGGCCACCTCCTCCAGCTTGATCGCCCCGACGACGGGGTCGCCGACGTGGACGAGCGTGACGGTGCCCGCGTACACCGAGGCCAGCGTGTAGGCCTTCCGCACCGCCTCGGTCGCGGTGCCCGAGCCGTCGGTTCCGGCCAGGATCCGCAGGTACGGCGGCGCCGGCGGCCGCGGCCCACCTCGTTCCGTCGTGTCCACGATCAGGAGGTCGCACGGGGCGTCGTGCGCGACCCAGTCGGGCACGCTGCCCAGCCGGAACCGGGTCGCCTGTCCCATCCCGCGGTTGCCGACCACGATGAGGTCGGCGTCGTGCTTCTGCGCGGCGGCGACGATCGACTCGCCCGGCGTCCCCTCGATCAGCTCCGCCGTCGCGTCGACCCTCTTCGCTCGGGCGCCCTCCGCCGCTTCGAGCAGGGCCGTCTGCAGGGGCTGTCGTTGGAGGCCGTAGGCGTCCAACGCGCCGACGAGGACGAGCCGGCCCTTCATGCGGCGCGCCAGCTTCTGGGCCACCTCGACCGCCTTCGTGGCGGTGGGCGACCCGTCGGTGCCGACGACGATCGTCCGGTAGGGCATCAGGTCACCTCGAGTGTGCCGTCCATGATCGGGTGCACGTCACACCGGAAGTAGTACTCGCCGGCGTCGAGGGCCGGCACGTCGTACGAGATCTTCTCCGGTCCGACGATCGTCTCACCCACGAACAGCGAGTCCGCTCCCGAGTCGTCCGCGTAGATCGCGACGTTGTGGGGCACTCCTTCATCCTCGTTCTCGAAGACCAGATCGATAGGCGCCCCGGAGACCGCGGTCAGCGAGGACGTGTGGAAGGCCTGATCGTTCGAGGCGCAGAGCTGGACGGTGCGGCCGAGGGGCCGATCCTTCACGCACGGGTCGCCACCCAGCCCGAGGGTCGGCTGGAAGATCATCAACCACGCGAGCACGAGGAGACCGCCGAACCCGATCCCGGCGAGCGCGTGCGGCCGCTTCGATCGCAGGATCTCCTCGAACTGCACCGGCGAGACCGCCTCGGTGCCCTCGATCATGGCCGCGGAGATCGTTCGCAGCCGCGAGGCCCATGTCGTTCCGAGCGTGTACATCGCGATCATCACCGCGATGAGCACGACGATCGCCGCCCAGATCCAGCCCTGGCCCCAGAAGCCACCGGTGAACCCCGCTGCGATCCCAGCGAGCACGAGCACGCCGATCGCGTTCCACATGAAACCGACCGAGGACGCCGACAGCTCGAGCAGCTGGGCCACGCGGGCGGGGTCCCGCTCTCGAGGCAGGCGCACCGTCACGTAGGCCGAAACACCGTGCGCCATCGCGAAGGCGAGGACGCCCGCCACGTGGACGAACACGAGCCAGCGATGCACCGCCGGTTACGCCTCCCCTACCGTCACCGCGTTGGCGGAGGACGCCTCCGTCGCTCGTTCCTTCTTCTCGATCTGTCTGATCACGAGACGCTCGAGGACGAGGACCAGGACGGCCATCACCAGGCCCACGACCCAGCGCTCGGCGCGGCGGAAGATCGAACGCGGTCGCCCCGATGTCACGACGACGTGCGCTCCCGGCTCGCCTCGACCTGCGTGAGGAGCCAGAACCCGATGCCGGCCGCGATGGCGACCCACGACCACCCCGACCCCGGCGCTCCGGGGAGATCGGAGAACACCAGGCCGGCCAAGCCCCAGAGGACGCTCGCGATCGAGGCGATCTCGGCCGTGATGACCCAGCCCTCGCCGCGGACCGAGGCCGCGATCGCCGCCCCGAGGATCGCCAGCGCGGAACCCGCCACGCCGGACCAGTGGTGCGCGGCGACGTGCGGATCGGTAGCGAGCCCATGTTGTAGCTCCGACATCGTGACGGCGTAGATCCAGACGGGCACGGCGACGAGCATCGAGTACGTGAGCATCGCGACGCTCACCCGACCGGGCAGTCGTGCGAGCGTTCGGGGCTCGGGATGGAGCGCGACCAGGATCACGAGCCCGATCGGGCCGGTGATCCAGAAGCCCGAGATCAGGTCACCGCCCATCAGACCGGCCGCCAGCCAGCTGAAGGCCTGCAGGACGACCGCGTGGAAGTACGCCCGGTGCTCGGGCTGGAACACGAAGAGCGCCGAGAACACGCCGATCAGCGAGAGGCCCGCGAACCCACCGATGTAGTGGAACCGGTGGCTGATCTCGACCGGGTTCTCGGTGACGAGCGAGATCACGATGAAGGCGAGCGAGGGGAGGATCGCGAATGCGGCGAGCACGCAACCGGCCACCCGGAAGGCGGTCCTTCGCCCGTCCCGCACGGTCGGCGTCCACTCACTCACCGTCCATCACCCTCTCCGAACCTCGGTCGACCGGCAGCGGCACCTGGCCTGCGACCGTCGTGCCGCTGCCGGCGGCGGACACGACGTCCAGCGAGCCTCCCACGGCCGACAGCCGGTCGGCCATGCCCTGGAGTCCCGATCCGGACCGGACGCTCCGGGGGTCGAAGCCCCGTCCACGGTCGACCACCGCGAACGTGAGGCTTCCGTTGGACTGCGCGAGCCGGATCTTCGCCCGACCGTCGCCGGCGTACTTGGCCACGTTCTGGAGCGCCTCGAGGGCGCAGAAGTACACGGTGGCCTCCACGTCTTCCGGGTAGCGGCCCACTCCCTCCGCCTCCACGGTGACGTCGATCGCTGCTTTCCGCGCCTGCGCGTGGAGCGCCGCCACGAGCCCTTCGTCCGCCAGGAGCGGCGGGTAGATCCCGCGCGCCAGGTCGCGCAGGTCCTCCAGCGTCTGACCCGCATCCGTCTGTAGATCCGCGAGCATCCGGTGGGCTCGGACTT
>DASQTT010000261.1:0-4028 GCA_035641735.1 Actinomycetota bacterium
GTGCGGGCGAAGGGGACGGCGAACAACCTCGAGCAGATGGAGGGCCTGGTCGACACCGCGGTACGCCGGATGCGTGACGAGGGGGCTCAAGGAGCGAGCGCCCATGGCGCGAACGTAGCCCCCAGGAGCAAGGGGACGCGATGGGCGAGCTGACCACCCTCGAACGGGCTCAAGGCGCGCTCGCGCAGCGCACGAGCCGCCGAGGTTTCCTCGGTCGGGTCGGGCGTGGCCTCGTGGCCCTCGCCGGAGGGTCGTTGGTGGCCACGGCCCTCGCTCCGACCCGCGCGGAGGCGCATCACATCTGCGGCCACACTTACACGACCGGCTCGTGTCCGCATCCGTACTCGCCGCTCTCGCGTACCGACCGGTACGGCTATCCGGTTCACCCGACCTACGGCTACCCCGTGGACGATCGCGGCGAGATGTATCGCGACCCCCGGAAGCAGCGGCGTTCGAAGACGTGTGAGGAGAAGACCCGCGAGGTCTATCGGTTCCTTCGCGACGCCCGCTACGGTGGCGGGTGGACGCGATGTTGCTCCGGTCGCCTCCGACACATCCAGGACTGCTGCTCCACCTCCTCGATCAGGATCAACGGCGACTACGCCGTGCGGGGCTACTGCCCCGCTGGCCTGAAGGTGTTCTGCATCACGTACCGGGAGCTCACGAAGTCGTGCTGAGCGACGTCGCGGTCGTCGCCCTGTCGGCGGCCGCCGCGGTCGGCGGCTGGTCCGCGCTCTGGGGACCCTGAGGACTGTCGATGGTGGAGACCATCAGCCCCGTCGTGTACGGGACGCGCGCGAAGTGGCTCGGGGCGCTGACCCTGCACGCGGTGGGGGCCGCGGCGACCGCTGCCGCGTTCGGCGCCGCGCTCGCCGCCGCCGCCGCGGGCCTCGGGGCGCCGTGGGGACGCGCCGGGGCGATCGCCGTCGTCGCGATCGCCGTCCTGTACGCCGCCCGTGAGCTCATCGGTCTGCCCGTTCCCGTTCCGCAGCTCCGTCGGCAGGTGCCCGACTGGTGGCGCACGTTCTTCGGACGACCGGTGGCGGCTTTCCTCTACGGCGCGGGCCTCGGCGTCGGCTTCCTGACGTTCCTCGGTCACGGGACGCTGGTTGTCGTCGCGGTGGGGATCGCGGCAACCGGGCGGCCCCTGCTCGGGGCCGTGGCGATGGCCCCGTTCGGCCTGGCGAGGGGGATCGCGCCACTGATGGCCGCTCGCTCGCGCGAGCCGGAGGACGGCCGGCGGCTCGTCGACCGGCTGAGCTCGATGGACGATCGCGTCCGGTCCGTTGCGAACGGCGTCGCCCTGCTCGTGATCGGGGTTGCAGCGGCCGCCGCGGCGGCCTCGGCGACCCGCGGCGGATGGGCGGCGGCGGCCGCCGCCGCGCTGGCCGTCGCGTTCGGGTGGGCGGCGCTCTCCAAGGTCCTCGGGATGCGGCGCTGGCGTCGCACGCTCGACGGTCACCGGTTGCCGTCGGGGCTGGCGGCTCCCGCGGCCTGGGCGATCCCGATGGTGGAGGCCCTCGTGACGCTCCTCGTGGTCCTCGGCCGGGAACGGGCCGCCGCGTCCGCCGCGTTGGTGGCGCTTGCGATCTTCTCGGGCGCGCTCGTCCGGGTGTCGCTCCGCGACGGACTTCGCGTGCCCTGCGGCTGCTTCGGCCGGAGCGTGGTCGACGTGCGGGTCGCCCTCGTGCGGAACGCAGCGCTGGCGGGGCTCGCGCTGGCGGTCGGTCTCACCGCATCGCCCGATCCGACATGGGTCCTTCCGTCCGGCGGCGACGTGCTGCCGGCGGTCCTCGCCGCCGCGGCCCTCGTGGTCGCCGCGGCGACCGCCTGGCGGGCGTCGGTGTGGTTCACGCGAGGTCGCGCGTGAGCCGGCGCCGGTGGCTTCGGATCTCCGCGTCCTTCGCCGCCGCGATCGCCACCGCGCTCCTCGCGGCGCTCGTCGCCGGGGCACACGACACGGACCTGAAGGACCGGAACGACGTCCGGGGGAAGCTCGACGTCCGTGAGGTCCGCCTCGCGCACGAAACGGGCGCACCGAAGTGGACGATCGCGACCTTCGCCGAGTGGGGGGCGTTCGCGATGTGGGACCGCGGGTACCTCGAGGTGCTTCTCGATACGCGCAGGGAGGAAGATCCCGAGTACTACGTCCTGATCCGGTCGAACCGCTCGGAGCTCGAGGGGTCGCTGTGGAGACTGCAGGCCGTCGGCCCCGACTCCTACCTCGGCGGCGTGCCCGTGACGCGGCCGTCCCGCCGTGGCGTCTCCGTGCAGCTCGGTCTCTGGCGGCTGGCGTTCGGCGAGCGGCGGGACTTCTATCGCTGGCGAGTGCACACGGTGTACACGAGCGACGTCTGCCGACGAACCTGTCACGACTACGCGCCCAACGGGACCTCGGTCCTGCAGTGGCGACCCGGGCGGTCCCCGTCGCCGAGCGTCAGCCCGTCGCCGTCTCCGACCGAGTCGCCGTCGCCGGCGCCGTAGTCGCATCGCGGTCGTCACCTCCGCGACGGTCCACGCGCGCGAAGGCGTAGGCCCAGACCGCCAGGGAGATCGGATACACCACGTACCCGAACCGGCCCGCCGGCGCCAGCGCGATCGCGATCGCGAACGCACCCGCCGCACGCGCGCCGGCGCCGTCGACGGTGGCGGAGCGGCCGGTCCGGAGCAGGAGCAGGACCGAGGCGACGATCGTGAGCACGAGCAGGATCGTGAGGGGCGTCCGCGCCTCGGGGAGGAGACCGAGCAACGCCGATCCGACCGTCGGCGTCTGCGCGGATGATCGCCCGTCTCCGAGGCCGAGGGGGAAAAGGACGACGTCCTCGACGAAGGCGCGAGGATCCCACGCGAGAAACGGCACGACGAGCGCGAGCACCGGGATCGAGGCCATACCGACGAATCGCGCCCGGCGGCCCGGCGGCACCGCGGCCACGATGAACGGGATCACCAGGATCGACGTCTGGCGCATCGCGAGCGCGATCCCGGAGACGACGCCGGCCGTGTCCGTCCGGCCCCGGTCCGTCAGGACGAATGCCGCGAGCAGCGCGGCGAGGACCGGGATGTCGTGGCCGCCGGTCGCGAGCACCATCGAGCCGGTGGGCAGGACGAACAAGACCTGGAACGACCGAAGCCGGCCCTCGTCGTCGCTCCGCATCATCCGCAGCGCGGCGACCGTCACCACGATCGAGACGACCAGGAACCAGACGCGCGCATCGGTCAGCGGTCCCGGACCGGCGATCGCGGCCGGCAGGCCGAACGCGAGCATCGCCGGCGGATACGGCACGTGCGTCCTCGTCGGCATCGGACGCGATGCGAGCGGCCCGGTGTGGAACTCCGCTTCATAGGGGTTGCGTCCGCCGAGGAGGGCGGTGGTCGCCTCCTCGACGATGAAGACCTCCGATCTCGCGCTCGCGCCCGGGTCGTCGCCGCTGCGTCGTGAGACTCCCCACAGGACGGGCAACAGCGTGGCGCCCGTCATCACCGCCACGGCCAGGATGCGGCGTCGTCGAGGATCGAGGGGAAGGAGGGTCCACGCGATCAACGCGCCGATCGCGTACGGCCACACCGCGAGCCGGCCCCACGACCGCTGGAGCGGATCCGCGAGCGCCCACGCGACTCCCGCGAAGACCGTCGACGCCGCGTAGATCGCGGCGTCGACGCGGCTCCGGCCGCTGACGGTCCGCCGCGGCCTCGGCTCCGATCCTCGATCCATCGTCGCTCCTCGCGGTCGTCATACCGGACCGTAGAGCAGTCGTTGGCCGACGTGCGCGTCGAGCCATAACCTCGGTTTCGCCACGCAGCGGTCATCCTCCGGTAGCCTGTTGCCGCAGGTCAACGGGGACGTAGCTCAGCTGGTAGAGCACCTGCTTTGCAAGCCGACTGGCTTAGACGGTGTGCGCACCTGCGAAGATGCACGTCGGCGCGGAGCGACGCGACTGAACCTTATGTGTTGTTGCGGCGGGGGGCTAGGTGGAAGAGGTCAGCGAGGCTCAGCGCAACATTCCTCGACCGATGCTGTACACGTCAGG
>DASQTT010000262.1:0-6742 GCA_035641735.1 Actinomycetota bacterium
ACTCCGACGACACCGACGCCGAGCGACGCGAGCAGCCGTCTCACGGCGCAGCCTCCGCGCTCGTCACCGCGTTCGCGATCTCCATCAGGCTGCTCAGCGGCAGCGGGCCCTGCAACGAGTGGTACGTCTCCCCGTCGATCCACTCGAGCAGCGAGCGCCCGGGTGTCCATCGGCCCTCGCCCGCGAGGAGCGTCACCGTCGATCCCGATGACGGCGAGGCCGGAGGGAGCTTCCCGGCGGGCTCGAGGTGGAGCGCGAGCGGCTCGCCGGCGGCGTCCATCTCGAGCTGGCGGAGGAAGAACGTCAGGCCCGCCGGCCGCTCCCCGATCGTCGAGCGCTCCGCGCTCGCGATCACGTAGCCGCCGGGGAGACGCTGCGAGAGGGAGGCGGGGAGGCCGGCGGACGCCAGCGCCCGGCGAACGGGGACCCGTTCGACCTCGACCTCGTCCGAGGACCGTTCCAGCCATGCCCGCGGCAACGGGCTCGTCCGCACGGGGATCGAGGCGGCGATCTCGAGCAGCTGCTCACGAGGCAGGTTCGACTCCAGGTACAGGTCGCCCGACCGCGTGTGCAGCGCGAGCCGTCGGCCGGATCCCTCGCCCGCGGGCTCGTAGTAGGCGATCCCGCCGCCGGCGAGCGTGACCGCCTCGGCATCGGCGTCGAGCGGCCCGAACGGACCCGGTCCCGACCAATCGAGACGCTCGCCGACGCGCAGGTAGTCGAGCCCGTCCGCGTAGATCAGCAGCGAGCTCGGGGTCGCGCGCGCCGGCTCGGGCGGCAGCACGACGGAGACCAGGTCGAGGCCGCCCGTCCCGGCCGGCGCGGCCGGGGCGTACCCGAGGCGGTCCCGTGCGGCGCCGAGGGAACCGACCGCCGACGGCGTGCTCCCGGGGATCTCGAACAGCGAAGCGTCGGGAGCCTCCTCCGAGGAGGACTCGAGCCGGACATCGAGGATCGTCGCGCCCGGAGCCTCCTCCGGCATCCCGAAGCGCAGCTCCCACGCGCGACGCTCGGGGCCGGCCGACGGGGACACGGTCCAGCGGACGGGCTGCCACGACGTCCGGTCGAGCCAGAGCACGACCCGGTCGCGGCCGTAGAACGGACGCCAGGACCCGCCGGTCCGAAGGAAGGGGAACATCGGCGACGCGCGCTCGTAGGTCAGCTCGACGCGGACGGTCTCGCGTCCGTCGAAGGTCCCGCCGCCGACCACGCGGAACCCCCGCGGCGAGGCGAACGTGGCCAGCGGCAGGACGACGTCGGCCGGCAGCGGCGCCGAGGTCGAGAACTCCGTCGATCGCACGACGGTCGCCCGCGTCCGGGGACAGACGTCCGGGGCGAGATCGGCCGGGCAGCCCGAGGGGCCGGCCAGGTACGTGGCCGGCACGTGCTCGATGTACGTCAGGTCGTTCGGGGTCCACGACGCCGGGTAGTCGGTGTGGTCGGTCACGTCCAACCGGAACCGCTGCGACGACCGGAAGGCGACCCGCATCTCGAACCGCCGAACCGAAACGTCGCTCGAGAACCCTCGCTCGACGATGGTGTACGTGCCCTGGAACGCGTCGATCGACGGCGCGGCACGCCGGACCTCACGGACGAGCGCGGCCGCCGCGATCGGCCGGTCGGCCGGGCGCTGCCACGGGCCGCCCACCAGCACGCTCCCGCCGACCAGGCCGACGACCGCGGCGGCCGCCGCCGGCGCGAGGAGGCGGCTGCGGCGACGCGGCGCGACGGCTCGGCGGCCTCGCGCGCGATCGAGCGTCCTGATCGCGGCGGGCCGTGAGCGCTCGACCGCGACCGCGGCCATGATCCCGTCCACGAGGTCGGGCACCGGCTCTGCAGGACGGATCCGCACGGCGCTCCGGACGCGCGCGGACCGGTCGGCGAACGCGCGGCACTGCGAACAACCGGCAGCGTGCGCCGCCGCCGCGTCCGCCTCATGCGCGACCACCCGCTCGCCGTCCATCCGCGACGACAACACGAGCTGAACCTGCTCGTGGTTCATGCCTCACCCTCTTCGACGTCGACGATCGCCGCGCACAGGGCCTGTCTGGCCCGGAACATCCGGCTCTTCACGGTCCCCACCGCGACGCCGAGCACGTCGGCGGTCTCCTGATACGACAATCCGAAGACCTCCACGAGGAGGAAGGTCTCGCGGTGGTCCGACGACACGGCTCGGAGCGCGGCATCCAGCTCCGCCCGCGCGGACGGATCGGCGACGGTGCGGGCGGGCTCGAAGTCGTCCCACGGGACCGGGATCTGCCGCTGGCCTCGGAGCGAGTCCATCGCGCAGTTCCGCACGATGCTGAACAGCCACGAGCCGAACCGCCGGTCTCCCCGGAAGCCGTGCAGGAACCGGAACGCGCGGAGGAACGCCTCCTGGGTGACGTCCTCGGCGAGCTGACGGTGCCGCGTGAGGTGCCAGGCGAACCGGAACGCGTCCGCCTGGTACTCGCGCACGAGCTCCTCGAACGCGAGGAGGTCGCCGCTCCGCGCTCGTTGCACGATCCGGGGGTCCGGGTCCCGCACGCGTTTCCTCTCAGGCTCTTCCGACACCGAAGCGTAGGCGTCGCGGGGCGGCCGCGCGCCCCCTCGGGCGCCGGCTCGTCATCTCGATCCCAGTCGGTCCATCCCGAACCAGACCGGCGGGGGTGCGGCCCGGTTCCCTCCGTCCTCAGGGCGTCGCCACGTGCAGGATCGAGGCGCCGCCGAAGCTCAGCGACGTCAGCTGCTCACCCGTGCTCGCGTCCAGCACCGCGACCCGGTCCTCGAGCGCGGCGTAGAGCCGGGCTCCGTCTCCGGACAGGGCGAGGCCGCCCACGGCGGCCGGCATCGTCCACCGGCCGACGACCTCCATCGAGTCGACGTCGATCTCGTAGACCGCGGAGCCGTCCATCGCGGATCCGATGAACAGGCGCTCGCCGTCGCGACTGGTCACCGCGGAGGTCCGCTCGCCGCCCGCGCCGGAGAGATCGAGGTGCGCGGTGCGGTGGATGCGCAGCGTGTTCGTGTTCATCTCCACCACGAGGCCGCGCGTCGAGTCGACGATGTAGAGCTCGCGGCCGGTCGGCGACGTCGCCATCGCCTGCGCGGACGCCGGACGGCCCCAGAGCGCGCGGGGAAGTCCGGCGCAGTAGGCCCACCCGTCACGGAGGTTCAGCACGTGGACGAAGCTGACCCCCCGCGCGTCGCCCGAGGCTCCGTCGCCCGCGGCTCCGCCGCCCTTGTCTCCGCCGCCTCCGTAACCGCCGGCGCCGGCGCCCCCGTACCCCTCGCCGTCCCAGTTCCCGTCGTAGCCCTTCGACGGCTCGTTCGTGTACAGGGTGTAGAGCTGGTCGGAGGCGTCGTCGAACACCTGCGTGAGCCGGACGCCGGGCATGCGCTCCGGTGGTGTCTTGAACCGGCCGAAGATCGGTCGCACCTGACTCGATGCGAGGTTGAGGGTCATGACCCGGTACACGGTCGGGTCCAGCGCCGGCAGGTACTGGATCAGGAACAGCCGCCGATCCTCGATCGAGAACGCCTCGGGCTCGTAGTTGCCGTCGAGGCGGAACGTGCGGAGCGCACCCTCGCCGGAGGGATCGGCCACGACGATCGTCGTGCTCCGGTGGGGAGGCGCGAGCTCGCCGTCGGTGGACATCCGGCCGGGCTCCAACAGTGCCACCGCCTCACCGCTGATCGAGGCGACGCCCGCTTCGAACTCCCCGGGGATGTTCGTGCTGGCGAGCACCTCGCCCGACACCGGGTCCCGCGTCTCGAGCGTGGTCGACTTCCCGTCGGTCGAGCTCGCGTAGCGGCGAGATCCGTCGGGCGCGGCGATCTCGCCGGCGTCTTCCGCGAGGATCGAGCCGGAGCTCGAGCTCACCACGAGCGCGCCGTCGGTCGTGCCGAGCACGACCACGTCTCCCGGGGCCGCGGGCGCTTCCCTCACGTTGGGGTCGGTGGTGCAGGCGATCAAGGCGAACAGGAAGAACGTCGCGGGGATCCTCGCGCGCATGGCTCGGCCTCCTCTGGTGTTCCGTCACCTCATCTACCCCCGCCGGGCACGTGAGGTTCCATGCGACGCCAGCGGAACCTTCCCGTCCGGCGTCCGGTCAATCCCTCATGACACGTCGGCGGAGGAGGCCTGCGATGCGACGGAGGTGGACGTTCCTGACCGTGGTGGCGATCGGCACGGTCCTGTTGGGACCCGGTCAGGCGGCATCGGCGAACGGCGGCGCCTACCTGGAGCTCGACCGAGCTCATTACCTCCCCGGCGAGCAGGGGACGGCCGTCACGTACGTCACCGTTCCCGAGCGGCGCGAGTCGATCTTCGACCTCGGACCCTTCTACCTCTATGCACTGCCCCAGGGGATGCTCCTGCGGGAGGACCGGCCGATCCCCGAGGGCGCGGTCCGCATCGGTACGTTCTCCGTGGAGGAGGAGCGGCACCAGTACGAGCTGACGGCCGACTTCACGGTCCCGGACCTGGCGAGTCAGTCGTACTCGCTGGAGGTGTGCAACGACCCCTGCACGGTCTCGGGGTTCCGCGAGGCGTTGAGCGGTTCGATCTCGATCGTGGCGACGCAGCGAGAGGCGGAGCTGCTCACGAAGAACAGTCGGCTCTCCAGCAGGATGTATCACTTCCGCTACGAGTTCCGCCGGGCCGAACGTCGGCTGGAGCGGGCCCAGGATGACTTCGAGTGGGAGCTGACCAACGAGCGAGCCGTCCATGAGGATCTGAGGTCCACGATCGAGCAGCTCGAGCAGGAGCTCGCGGCCTCGAAGGCGAACGCCGCGGACGCCGCACGGACGCCGTTCGAGCCGTGGGCCGTCGGAGGCATCGTGACGCTTGCGGCGGCGGCGGCGCTCCTGGTGTTCGTTCGCCGCCGCACCATCGGGGCGGTGACCGGCGTCCGCTGAGCGGCGCGCCCTCATAGACTCGCGTGGGTGGCGCGGAGCGACCGTCGTCCGCTCGTCCCGGACCTCGATTTGGCGGAGGCGCTGCGCACCTGCGCCGCCTCCGGGCACGCGAGGATCCCGGAAGCGATCGAGCCGGACTTCCTCCGGCGGCTCGGCGTCGAGCTGAACGCCGGGCCGTTCCGCCGGTTCGGGGAGTCGTTCGGGCAGGTCCGACAGCAGATCGACGGCTACGACGTCGAGCTGCCGTCGCCGGCGTTCCCGCTCCTCGGTGCGCTCTGCCGCGAGCTTGGCGATCTCGTCCGCCTCCACGGACGAGGCATCCGCGGATCGGCGACGTGGCGCCCGAACGAGGTGGGCATCGCGCACTATGTGCCCGGCTCGATCGGGATCACGCCTCACCTGGACGGCAAGTGGTACCGGCGGCTCGTAGCAGTGGCGACGGTCTACGGTCGGGCCGGCTTCGCCGTCTGCGGCTCCCGTGACCCGGCCGACGTGGTCGACCGCTGGACCTCGGTTCCCGGCGACCTCGTGCTGATGCGGGGACCGGGTCTCGGAGGGGTCCGAGACGGCAGGCCGTTCCACATGGTCGAAGGTCCCCGTCGAGGGGAGCGGCTGTCGCTCGGGATCCGGATGGCCGTCGGCGGGCCCGGCGGCTGACACTCATCCGCCCCTCATCCGGTTCCGGCATGCTTGCCTGGTCGATGCGCGCGCTCGTGGTCGAGGACGAGTCGAAGATGGCGGCGTTGGTTCGTCGCGGGCTCCAGGAGGAGGGCTACGCGGTCGACGTCGCGCCGACGGGCGAGGACGGGACCTGGCTCGGCACCGAGAACGAGTACGACGTGATCCTGCTGGACGCGATGCTGCCCGATATCGACGGCGTCGAGGTGTGCCGGCGGCTCCGGGCGGCCGGACGATGGTCGCCGGTCCTGATGCTCACGGCGCGCGACGGCGTCCAGGACCGCGTCGCGGGCCTGGACGCCGGCGCCGACGACTACCTCACGAAGCCGTTCTCGTTCGACGAGCTCTTCGCGAGGATCCGAGCGCTGGTGCGGCGAGGACCGTCGGAGCGACCGACGGTCCTCGCCGCCGGCGACCTTGAGTTGGACCCCGCGAAGCGCCGGGTGACTCGTGATGGGACGGAGGTCGACCTCACGCCGAAGGAGTTCGCGATGCTGGAGCTCTTCCTCCGGCATCCGGAGGAGGCGCTCACCCGGACACGCATCCTCGAGCACGTGTGGGACTTCGCGTACGAAGGGGACTCGAACGTCGTCGACGTCTACGTCCGGTATCTGCGGGAGAAGGTCGACCGCCCGTTCGGGCGGCGCTCGATCGAGACCGTACGCGGCGTCGGCTACCGGCTCCGGACGGAGTCGTGATGCGCCTCCCGATCCGCACTCGCCTCACGTTGCTCTTCGCCGGCCTCACCGCCGCCGTCCTCGTGGCAGCCGCCGCCGCGTTGCTGATGGGGTTCCGCGCGGCGTCGGCGGCCACGGTCGACGAGGGTCTCCACTCGCGTTTCGCGTCGCTCTCCGCCGATCCGATGGAGACGATCCGATCGCTGCCCCCTTCCGACGAGGAGTTCGCGCAGTACCTGAGCCCTGAAGGCTCCCTCGTCACGACCGAGGGGCCAGCCGAGCAGCTCCTGCCTTCGTCGGTGACCGAGGCGCTCGACGCACCGCGCACGTTCGAGCGGTGGATCAGCACAGCGGAGGAGTTCGTCCCCGCGAGGATCCTGGCCGGGCGCCTGGGAGACGGCGGGATCCTGATCGTCGGGGTCGATGTGGAGGACCAGCGGGAGGCGTTCATCCGCCTCGCCACGATGGTCGCGATCGGTGGGCCGATC
>DASQTT010000263.1:0-2751 GCA_035641735.1 Actinomycetota bacterium
TGGTGGCGGTGCACTTCTGGCCGGTCGACATCATCGCCCCGCGCACCGTCTGCTCGACCGCCTGGTCGAGGTCCGCGTCGGGAAGGACCACGACGGGGTTCTTGCCCCCGAGCTCGAGCTGGACCTTCACGCCCCGCTTGACGGCGCGAAGCTGGATTTGTCGCCCGATCTCGAGTGAGCCGGTGAACGAGATCCCGTCGACCTCGTCGTGGTCGGTGAGCGATCCGCCGATCGCCGAGGCCGGCCCGGTGACCAGGTTCAGCACCCCCTCGGGCACGCCGGCGTCGCGGAGCGCCTCCGCCACGCCGACCGCGCAGCCGGGGGTGATCGTCGCCGGCTTCCAGACGACGGTGTTCCCGTAGGCGAGCGCCGGAGCGATCTTCCAGAGCGGGATCGCCACCGGGAAGTTCCACGGCGTGATCAGGCAGACCACGCCCAGCGGCTCGCGCACCGAGTACAGGAAGCGGCCCGGGAAGCCGCTCGGATGGACCTCGCCCCGGGGCTGAGCCGTCTCGCCCGCGTAGTAGCGCAGGATCTGGGCGCCGCGTGCGACTTCCACGCGCGTCTCCGCGATCGTCTTCCCCTCCTCGCGCGTGAACGCCGTGGCGAGGTCCTCGGTTCGCTCGGCGAGGAGTTGGGCGGCGCGATGGAGGATCTCGCCGCGCTGGATCGCGGGCGTCCGCCGCCAGCCCGCCAGCGCGTCGCGGGCCGCGCGGTAGGCGGCGTCGACGTGCTCCGGCCCCGCGCGGGCGAACTCGCCCACCACCTCGCTCGGCCGGGCGGGGTTGCGGACCTCATACGTCGCCTCGGGCGCGACCCACTCGCCGTTGATGAGGATTCCCGACGCCGCGTTTCTCACCACTCCACTCCCTGACGAAGGATCCCAGCTACGCGACGATCAACCGTTTGTAACTGCCCACCACCAGCGCCGGAAATTTTGGATTTCGTCCGATGCCCGCGCGCTTGCGCGGGGCTAGCATCGCCGAAGGAGCTTCCATCGCGAAGAGGAGAGTCGCCCGGTGGGCATTCGCGTGGGCATCGATACGGGCGGTACCTTCACCGACCTCGTCGGCGTCGACGAGGCGAGCGGGGATTGGTACATCGCCAAGGTCCCCTCGACTCCGGCGCGGCCCGTGGACGCGCTCGCCGCGATCCTCGAGCAGGCACAGTTCGATCCCGCCGACGTCTCGTTCATCGTCCTCGGCACCACGATCGGGATCAATGCGGTGCTGACCCGGACCGGCGCGCGGGTGATCTACCTGACCACGAAGGGGTTCGAGGACGTCCCCCACATCCAGCGCATCAACCGCAAGAACCACTACGACTTCGTCTGGCGGAAGCCGACGCCGCTGGCGCACCGGCGAGACTGCATCGGAATCGACGAGCGCCTCAACTCCGAGGGTGAGGTCGTGCGTCCACTGCGTCCCGAGGAGGTGCGCGAGCTCCTCCCCGAGCGCGAGGGGTCGGACGACGTCGCGGTGGCGGTCTGCTTCATGTTCTCCTATCTCAACCCGACCTCCGAGCTCGCCGCCCGCGACGCGATCGCCGAGGTCGATCCCGCGCTTCCGGTCTCGCTCTCGCATGAGATCGCGCCGATCTGGCGCGAATACGAGCGCGGCACCGCGGCGATCCTCGACGCCTACCTGAAGCCGACCCTCGACGGCTACGTCGACGGGGTGAGCGAGGCATTCCGCGACCAGGGCTTCGGCTCGACCTGGTCGCTGCTCAAGTCGAACGGCGGCCACGCGGTCTCGACCGAGGCGCGGGCCCGGCCGGCGCACGTGCTCCTCTCCGGGGTGGCCGGCGGTGCGATCGGCGGCGCCTACTTCGCGCGCGCCCACGACGCTCACAGGGGGATCGTCCTCGACATGGGAGGGACGAGCTGCGACGTCTGTCTGATCGTGGACGGCAATCCCCTGTTCTCGTCCGAGTTCGAGATCGAATTCGGGCTTCCCGTCGCGGTGCCGACCGTGAGCACGAACACGATCGGCGCAGGTGGCGGCTCGATCGGGTGGATCGATCCCGGCGGGTTCCTCCAGGTTGGCCCCCAGAGCGCCGGCGCCGACCCTGGGCCGGCCTGCTACGGCAGGGGCGGAGAGGACGCCACGCTCACCGATGCGAACCTCGTCCTCGGAAGGCTCAACCCCGACTACTTCCTCGGCGGCGCCCTAAGCCTGGATCCCGAGGCGAGCCACGCGGCGCTCCGCCGGCTGACCGGCCGCCTCGGCGGCGACGAGGTGGAGGTGGCCTCCTCGATGGTCCGGATCGCGAACGAGAACATGGCCAACGCGGTGCGGATCGTCACCGTCGAGGAGGGGGTCGACCCGCGCGACCACGCGCTGATCGCGATGGGCGGCGCGGGCCCGACGCACGCGGCCGAGATCGCCGAGGCGATCGGCATGAACCGCGTGATCGTGCCGCTGCACCCCGGGGTCACCTCGGCGTTCGGGGCGCTGGCGGCCGACGTGCGCGTCGATGAGGTGAAGAGCGTGGCGCTGAAGAGCCCCACGGTCACCCCGGACGACCTTCAGGGTCTGTTCGCGGGCATCGAGGAGGCGGCGACGGCGAACTTCCGCGTCCAGGGAAGCCCGGACGCCGAGCCGACGCTGGCGCGTACGATCGCAATGCGCTACGAGGGTCAGAACTACGAGCAGGAGATCCCGGTGCCCGCAGGCCAGATCACGGACGACGTGCTGAAGGAAACCTTCGAGCGCTACCACCAGCTCCACAACGAGTTCTACGGCTACCGGC
>DASQTT010000264.1:0-2821 GCA_035641735.1 Actinomycetota bacterium
GCGTGACGATCCAGACGGCCACGAGCTGCAAGACCAACGGGAGCAGATCGCCCCGCATGTTCATCGAGGCGGCGAGACCCGCCGAGGTGGTCAACAGGAGCACGGAGAGCGCCAGATTCAGGGCGAACGGGCACCGACGACCACGCAGGATCAGGAACGTCATGGCAACGACTCCCGCCGTCGTCAGGTAGCCGAGAAGCTTCCCGGCGACGAGGTACTCGCCGGTCAGCCGAGCCGAAGCGGCGTGCACGACGATCGGGAGGGGCATGAACCGCGTCCCGCCGTAGAAGCCGTCGCGATAGAGCTCCGGGTACAGCGTCCCGTCGTTCGCGTACCGAGCGAGTGCGATCCTCACGCCCGAGACGTGGTCGACCATGAATCGATCGTCGACGTGCGCGACCGCGAGCAGGAGCCACGCGCCGGCGACGACCACCGCGGCCGCGATGAGTCCCCAAGCGATCCACGTGGGGTACGAGGCGTCCGTGACCGGCGTGACGCGAGCGGGCCGCCGCTCGATGGCACCCTCGGGCTCGAGGTCGCGACCCGCGGTGCCCACGGCAACACGGTATACGGCGGAGGAGCGGTCGGGCGCTCGTCGTGGTGAGTGATCCCACCCCTCGTATACGTTGCCGTCCCGTGGCTGACCACGCATCGGATCGGGCGCTGGCCGCCCCGAGGACCGCGACCGTCGTCCTGCCCGCCTACGGCGTGGAACCCGCGATCGGGACCGTCGTGCGCGATCTCGCCGTCGCGTCGTACGCCTTGCGCACGCGCGGCATCGGTCTCGACGTACTGCTGCTCGACGGTGGCGACCACGAACCGCAGGCGCGCGAGGTCGCCGACGAACTCGGGGTCGACCTGCGGTGCGTTCGGGGTCCGGAGGCTGGGCCGGGAGCCGCGTTCCGCGAGGGGATGCGTCTCGCGGTCGAGGCCGGCGTCGACCTGGTCGTCACGATGGATTCGAACGGCCGTCATGACGCGACGCAGATCCCGCTTCTCGTGGACGAGCTGATCCGGCGTCGGTGCCATGTCGTGATCGGCTCGCGGTGGACGAGGGGAAGCGGGACGCCGGGACTGAGTCCCGCGCGCTGGTTCCTGGGACGAGCCGCCAACGTGACGTTCCGGTGGGTCACGGGCACGCCACGGATCCGTGACGCGACGACCAGTTTCCGCGTCGCGCGGAGGGAGGTCCTCGAACACCTCGGGACCGCCGGGTCGACGACCAACACCTACGGTGTCCACACGACGTTCGTCGCGAAGGCCGTCGCCGAGGGCTACCGCGTGGCCGAGTCACCGATCATCTATCGAGAGGCGATCGCCGGCGGTGGCGGGCTCACGTCGGCGGACATCGGCGAGTTCGCCATCCACCTCCTCGAACTCCGGGAGGTGGCGAGGACACTACGGCACCGACGGCTCTCTCCCGCGGGCCGGACCTTCGACGTGCATCACTTCGCTGCCGAGGCCGACGTCGAATGCCTGGCAGCGAGCAAACACTTCTTCGAGTGGGTCTTGGAGGAGTTCAGGCCCTTCCTCAAGGGTGACGTCCTCGAAGTGGGGGCGGGCAGCGGTGCGATCACGCGACGACTCATCGAGGGGTTCCCCGACATCTCCGTCGTGGCGCTCGAGCCGGCGGACAACATGTTCTCGATCCTCCAGCCGTACGCCGCGCTGACGGAGCGGGTCGCGGCCGAGCACGCGACCCTCGCTGAGTTCGCCGTACGGCGGCCTCGACCTGGGTTCGATGCCGTCCTGTACGTGAACGTCTTGGAGCACATCGAGGATGACGAGCGAGAGTTACGACTCGCGGCCGAGGCATTGCGACCTGGCGGGTCGCTGCTGGTGTTCGGGCCTGCACTCGAGCTCCTGTACGCCGAGCTGGACCACAACGCCGGTCACTACCGTCGCTATTCGCTGGACCAGGTGCGTCGGATCGTCGAAGGGGCCGGCCTTCGGGTCGTGTCGCTTCGGTACTTCGACGTGCTCGGGGTGCTCCCCTACTTCGTCGTCTACCGACTCCTCCGCCACACGAACATCTCCAGCTCGACGGTTTGGGGATACGACCGCGGCATCGTCCCGCTCAGTCGTGTCGTCCAACGCATCCTTCGCGATCCACCCGTCGGGAAGAACGTGATCCTCGTCGCCGAGAAGGACCGATCCGATGTCGCGCCTCGACCCGGCAGCTGACGCCGACGAGTTGCGCACGGAACGAGCATCACGCACGGGCACCTGGCTCCTCGCCGGTGTCGGAGGCGCCTTCACCGCGATGTGCTTGCCCATCGTCGTCCGGGGAGCACCGCTCGCGGACGACTTCTTCAATTGCCTGCGCCCGCAGCAGATCGGTCTTGGCGCCTTCCTCGGCGAGTCGCTCGAGCGGCTCGGCGCGCTCCGACGGGCCCACTTCCTCGAGATCCTGATCACGACGGAGACGTGCCAACATCTGCCGTTCGGCGTGGCGATCGCGGTACCGCTGGTGATCACGTTGGCGATCACGATCCTCCTGCGCGGGCTCCTGCGCGACCTCGGAGCGCCCGAACCGTGGCCCTCCATCGGTGGGGCGCTCTGGTTGCTCCAGCCGCTCGGAACGGAGGCCGCGCTCTGGCCGGCGGCGATCCATGTCGGTCTCGGTCTCGCCCTCGCGCTGATCGCCGTCCGTCTTCACCGGGGCGGTCACCATGGGTGGGGGGCGGCGGCCGTCGCGGCCGCGGGACTGTCGGCCGAGCAGGTGGTGCTGGCGATACCGATCGCGGTCTGGGCCACGACGGCAGGCCCTCGCCGCCGGGCGGCCATCGTCGCGACCCTCGCGGTCACGGCGGTGCTCCTG
>DASQTT010000265.1:0-8192 GCA_035641735.1 Actinomycetota bacterium
GACGTTCGATCCGCGAACGAAGCCTCCGACACGGCGCTCACGGAGATCCGGCGTGCGGTCGGCCGCGGCCGGTGGCTCGTGGGCCTGTACCGGCGCTCGTAGTCAGTTCGTGGCCGACCGGGCACCCGCGGTCTGCGCGGCGGCCGAGCGGAGCGCTCGAACGAAGCGTTCCCGATCCTCCTCGAACTGCCGGACCTTCGTCTCGACCCCAGAGGCGATGTCGTCGATCGCGACGAAGAACGCCATCTGCCCGTCGCGCAGCGCGTCCATCACCTCGCCGTCCCGACGACAGATCTTGAAGATCGACTGGCCGTCGGTCACGAGCTTGACCTCGGAGAGGTGCTTCGTGAGGCCGGCCTTCTTCGTGAGGAAGTCCCACGATCGCCGGACCCGTTGCAGGGACATGCCACCGTCCAGCAACGACCGGACGACGCGCAGCGCGACGAGGTCGCGGAACGCGTAGAGCCGCGGTACCCCGGGACGGCCACCGGTTCCCTGGACCGTCGGCCGGACGAGCCCGATCTCGTCCCAGTAGCGGAGCTGTCGCGGGGAGCAGCCGGTGAACTTGCACGCCTGGTGAGCGGTGAACCCCTCCATGCCGACGCGCGCCCTTTCCGTTCCCACGAAACCGACCCAACCGGCGCGAATCGCCACGGGCCCTCCCCGGAAGACCGCCCTCCGACGACGTCTCGCACCCCAGGGGAAGGAATGCACGTTCTACACCAGCCCGCGGAACCGTGGCAAGCGCCGACGTCAGACGGCATGGGGATCACCGAGTTCGTTCGCGCGGTCCGCGTTCGCCGCGCGAGCGTCGTTCGCGCGGCTACCGATCGTCCGGACGCGGGTACGGCGCGGTCCGTCGGAATCGACCCGCCCACCTGGCCGCGGCACGTCCGAGGGGGCTGGGGATCGTGGCGTCGGATCCGAGACGACCGGCGTAGTGGTAGACCAACACGGCCGAGACCGTCATCAGCACGAAACCCGCCGCCGCGATCCACACGCCGCCGGGGACACCGACGAGCAGCAGCGAGCAGAGCCCGATCAGGAAGCCCACGGCGGCGACCTTGATCCGTCGCGAACCGTGCGTGTAGAGGTTCGTCCTGGTGACCTGCTCGACGAGGCGGGGGTCCTCCTGCGAGAGCCGCCGCTCGATCTCCTCGAGGATCCGCTGCTCGTTCTCGTTCAGGGGCATCGGGGTCCTCCGGCCACCGGGCGCGCCGACCCTTCGATTATAGGGAGGGCTCTCCCGGAGACGGTAGTCGCGCACGCCCTCGGTCGAGGAGCGCCGCCGGCTTCGCCGCCCCGGCCCCGAACCGACGCTCGATGCGGTCGACGGTCCGCTCGACGTCTCCCCAACGCTCGCTGCGTAGCAACGCGAGCTGCTCCGCGCCCGCCGAGACGAGGCCACCGGCCTGGACCCCGAGCAGCCGGATCCTCCGGCGCGCGCCCGGGAGCGCCCCGTACAGCTCCGAGACCGTCCGGTACAGGTCGGCGCCGAGATCGGTCGGGTCGGCCCGCGTGCGCGACCGCGTGAGCGTGGTGAAGTTCGCGAGACGGGCCTTCAGCGTCACGGTTCGGCACCGGTAGCCGTCTTCACGCAGCCGGGCGGCCACTCGGCCGGAGAGCGCGAGGAGCTCGCGGAGGATCTCCCCGTCGTCGTCGAGGTCGCGGTCGAACGTCTCCTCGTGGCCGATCGACTTCGGCGCCTCGTAGGGGACGACGGGGCGGTCGTCGACACCGTGCGCCAGGGCCGACAGGTGCGACGCGGCCGCCTCGCCGAGCAGGCGGTCCAGGATCGGAACCGGCGTGCGTCCCAGATCTCCGACCGTCCTGATCGCGAGACGGTCGAGGATCGCCGCGGTCTTCTCGCCGACCCCCCACAGGCGGCCCACGGGAAGCGGCTCCAGGAAGATCTGCACCTCCCCCGCCCGCACGTGCAGGAGTCCGTCGGGCTTGCAGTCGTCGGAGGCGAGCTTCGCGACGAATTTCGCCGGCGCCACCCCGACCGAACAGGTCACGCCGACCTCGGACTCGACCTCCCGGCGGATCCTCCGCGCGATCTCGACCGGGGCCCCGAACAGGAGCGTGGCGCCGGCGACGTCGAGGAAGGCCTCGTCGAGCGAGATCGGCTCCACGAGCGGCGTGTGCGCGAGCAGAACCTCGCGGAACCGGTTCGAGTGGGTCCGGTAGGCCTCGAAGTCGGGCGGCAGGAAGATCCCCTCGGGACACAGGCGGCGCGCGCGGACCGACGGCATCGCGCTCCGGACGCCGAAGGCGCGCGCTTCGTACGACGCGCTCGTCACGACACCGCGGGCGCCGGTGCCGCCCACGATCACCGGCTTCCCCTTCAGCGAGGGGTCCTGCAGGATCGCGACGGAAGCGTAGAAGGCGTCGAGGTCGACGTGCAGGATCGGTTCCGCCGGCCGCTCGGTCACGGAGGACATCATCCCGCGGAGCCGGGACTCGCGTGCCACAGCCGGCGATCCGGGCTGGTGGGACGGGCGGGCGCGGCGAGCGCCTCGCGGAGCCGGCCCTCGCGGCGCGCGGCGTGCAACGCGGTGAGGTCCCACACGTCCTCGGCGACGACGCTCACCCCCTTCAGCCCGGTCCGGCGCACCTGTCCCCACACGATCATCGCGAAGGCGTGGAAGACCGTCTTCGCGACCTTCGGCTGCACCGACTCGAAGACCGTGATCTCGAGCGGACCGGTGCCGTCGTCGAGCGTGAGGAAGATGATCCGCTGCCCGCTCCGGATCGCCGGCGTCTGTGACGAGACCTTGACGCCGGCCACCATGACCCACTCGTTGGCGCGGCAGCGCCAGACGTCCTCCGCGTGCGTGACGCCGAGGTCGCGGAACAACGGACCGTAGAAGCTCGCGATGTGCCGGGTCGCGTCGAGGCCCAGGACCTCGAGCTCCGCCCGGACGACCTCGGCGTCGGTGTAGTCCCGGAACGCGAAGCGGGTCGAAGCGGATCCGGTCGAACGCAGGCCGGTCACGCTCACCGAAAGTGGGAGCCGCAGCTGGTCACCTTCGCGCTCGGCATCCGTCGTGATCGCCGCGAACAGGTGGCCACGACGGTTCGTCGGCTGCGGGAGCGCGTCGAAGGCGCCGGCATGCGCGAGCGCCTCGACGACCGGCCGGGACACCGTGGTCCGCCTGAGGAAGTCCTCGACGCTCGTGAACGGCCGCTCGGCACGGGCCATCAGGATCGAGCGGACCTCGGCGTCGGCGATCCCGTGCACGTCCTGCAGGGCGAGCCGGATGCCGTACTCCCCCGTCTTCTCCTGGGGGGCTACGCTCGCGCCGTCTGGCGCTCGCTGCTTGAGCCCCCCCGACCCCCCGGTCTCCTCCGCGACGTACTCGGGCTCGCTCAGGTTCGCGTCGAGCGGAAGGATCGGGACGCCGCGACGCCGGGCGTCGTCCAGCAGCGCCCGCCGCGGGTACATCCCCGGATCGTGCGTGAGGATCCCCGCCAGGAAGTGCGCCGGATAGTTCGCCTTCAGCCACGCGCTCCGGTAGGTCGGGACCGCGAACGCCGCCGCGTGCGCCTTGCAGAACCCGAACGAGGCGAACTCCACGACGGCGTCCCACGTCTTCGCCGCCGCCTCGCGATCGAGCCCCCGGCGGGTGGCCCCCCGGAGGAAGTCCTTCCGGAACGCCGGCAACATCTCCTCGTGGTCGAGGTGCCGCCGGACGTGATCGGCGTAGGTGAGGTCCCATCCGGCCAGCGCGGAGAGGGTCCGCATCACCTGCTCGTGGTAAACGATCACCCCGAACGTCTCGCGGAGCGCCGGGCGGAGGTCCTCGTGGAGGTACCGCGTCGCCTCCAGGCCCGAGCGCCGGCGAAGGTACGGCGAGACCATGTCCGACTTCACCGGTCCGGGCCGGAACAGCGAGATGTCGACGATCAGGTCCTCCCACCGGGTCGGCTGGAGCTTCTGGAGGAGCTCGCGTTGCCCCGGTGACTCGATCTGGAAGCACCCGAGGGTGTCGGAGGCGCGGATCATGTCGAACGTCGCCTCGTCGTCGAGTGGGATCCGGTCGAGGTCGATCTTCTCCCCCAGCGTCCGCGCGATCTCGTCGGTCGCGTGGCGCATCGACGAGAGCATCCGGACGCCGAGGACGTCGAGCTTCAAGTAGCCGAGGAGCTCGACGTCGTCCTTGTCGGCCTGGATCATCCGGTGGCCGTTCGCGGAGCGCTCCAGCGGCACCCGTTCGACGAGGTCGTGCGAGGACAGGACGATCCCGCACGGGTGCAGCGCGATATGGCGGGGGAAGCCGTCGAGGCGCTCGGCCACGCGGAACAGGTGCTCGAGCTGCGTCATCGGAAGGTTGATCCCGTCGAGCTCCGGCAGCTTCGCCATCGCCTCGCGGATGTTGCGGGCGGAGATGTGGGGGAAGGACTTCGCGACCATCCCCACCTCGACCTCCGGCAGGCCGAGCGCCTTGCCCACCTCGCGGACCGCCGAGCGCGCCCGGTACGTGTCGATCATCGCGACGCAGCCGGTCCGGTCGTCGCCGTGACGCGACAGCACCATGTCGTAGACGTCCTCGCGCCGGGCCGACTCGACGTCGATGTCGATGTCCGGGAGCTCGTCGCGCATCGGGTTCAGGAACCGCTCGAACGAGAGGTCGTGCCGGAGCGCGTCGACGTCGGAGATCCGGAGCAGGTAGCACACGAGCGACCCGGCGGCCGAGCCGCGGCACGACACGTGGATCCCCATCGCGTGGATGTCGGCGACGATGTCGCCGACCGTGAGGAAGAACGCCGCGTAGCCCATCCGGCGGATCATCGAGAGCTCGAGGTGGAGCCGCTCGCGCAGTCGCTCGTCCTCGGTCATGCCCCGGTCGTACACGCCGGTCCAGCAGCGCTCGGCGAGGACGGCGTCGGCGCTGCGTCCGGCGGGCGTCGGGAAATCCGGGAAGTGCACGCGCTTCAGGCCGAGGTCGAACCGACACGCGTCGGCGATCTCGAGCGTCGCGTCGCAAAGATCGGGCCGTTCGGCGAACAGCAGCCGCATCGCCGCGGCCGGCTTCAGCCAGCCCTCCGCGTTCCGGCGCGAGACGTGGTTCGACGCGAGCGGAACGATCTCGCGCATGCACTCCAGCGCGTCGGCGAGGAACGCGTCCTGGGGAACGAGGTAGCGCACGGGATTCGTCGCGACGGCACGGACATCCGCACGTTCGGCGAGTCGGAGCATCGCGCGGATCTCCGCGTTCGAATCGCGCTCCATCCGATGCTCGGCCGCGATCCACAGGCGCTCGCGTCCGAACGCCTCACGGAACGGCGCGAGGACCGTCGCCGCCGCGTCGACCCGGCCCCGGGCCGCGAGGCGCCCCGGATGGGAGCGAGGCCCGACGAGCGCGACCACGCCGCCGGCGTGCGCGCAGATCTGCGTGGTCGTGATCGAGGGATCCCCGCGCATACCGAGCATGTGCGCGTCGGTGATCAGCCGGCAGAGGTTCGCGTAGCCCCGGTCGTCCTGCGCGAGCAGGACGACCGGGGCGTTCCGGCCTCGCTCCCGGACAGTGAGCGAGGCGCCGAGGATCGGTCGAACGCCTTCCTGCTGGCACGCGCTCACGAACCGGGCCGCGCCGTAGAGCCCGTCGCGGTCGGTGAGCGCCACGGCCGGCATCCCGTGGGCGGCCGCCAGCTGGGCGAGGTGCTCGGGTACGAACGCCCCCTCCTTCAGGGAGAAGGCGGAACGCACGTCGAGATGGACGAACCCGGAATCGAACATGTGTTCGAATCCTAGGAGGAAGGGATCGAACCTGTCTAGGGTTGCAGCGAGCGAGGCGAGGGAGGCGGCCGCATGGACGACCGGCAGGTGATCGACCGGATCAACGAGATCGCGCACGAGGAGCACACCCTCTGGGAGAAGGAGGGCCGCGGAGAGCTCGGCGACCGGGAGCGGGACCGGCTGCAGCAGCTCGGGGTGACCCTCGACCAGTGCTGGGACCTCCTCCACCAGCGTCGCGCCCGACGCGCCGCGGGGCAGGACCCGGACGAGGCGACCGTCCGGGACGCCCGGACGGTGGAGGGCTACCTCGGCTGATCCCGCGCGCGTGCTCGGTCGCGTAGTCATCTCCTCCGCTGGGTAGGGAGAGACCATGGGGTCGGCGGCCGACTTCCTACCCGAGCGGACCACGCTTCCCTCGATGCGCGAGGCCGTCCAGGGATGCCGCGGCTGTGACCTGTACAAGGACGCCACCCAGGCCGTCTTCGGGGAAGGCCCCGGCGACGCCCGCGTCGTGATGGTCGGCGAACAGCCGGGCGACAAGGAGGACCTCGCCGGCCGGCCGTTCGTCGGGCCGGCCGGTGGTCTCCTCGACCGCGCGATCGAGGAGGCCGGCCTCGTTCGCGACGACGTCTACATCACGAACGTGGTGAAGCACTTCAGCCACGTCATGCGCGGGAAGCGCCGCATCCACAAGAAGCCGAACGCCGAGCAGATCAAAGCCTGCACGCCGTGGCTCGAAGCCGAGCTCGCGCGGACCGGCCCCGACGTCCTCGTGCTCCTCGGCGCGACCGCGGCGCAGGCGATGCTCGGACGGAGCTTCCGCGTGACGCAGCAACGCGGCACGTTCGTGGAATCTCCGCTCGCGCCGCTCGTGACCGCGACGATCCACCCATCGTCGATCCTCCGCGCCGAGACCGACGAGGACCGCCGCGTGGCCTTCGAGGGCTTCGTGCGGGACCTCCATCAGGTCGCCGCCGCCCTCCGACGGCGAGCCGCGAGCTGAGTCGCCGACCGCCACCTATCATGCGTGGCGACGGCGCCGGTCGCGCCGGCCCGGATCCCGATCGCATCCCGGAGGACGTCGTATGAGGACCGAACCGCGGCTCGCGTCGTCCGAGCTGATCGAGCTCGCCGAGCGCCACGGCGCGCACAACTACCACCCGTTGCCCGTCGTCGTGGCGGAGGCCGAGGGAGCGTGGGTCACCGACGTCGACGGCAAGCGGTACCTCGACATGCTCGCCGCCTACTCCGCGCTGAACTTCGGTCACCGCCATCCCGACCTGATCCGCGCCGCCAAAGAGCAGCTCGATCGCGTGACCCTCACCTCGCGGGCGTTCCACCACGATCTGTTCGGACCGTTCTGCCGGGAGCTCGCCGAGCTCTGCGGGATGGACATGGTGATCCCGATGAACTCCGGCGCGGAGGCGGTCGAGACGGCGCTCAAGACCGCCCGCCGGTGGGGCTACGACGTGAAGGGCGTGCCCGAGGGCCGGGCGAAGATCGTCGTATGCGAGGGGAACTTCCACGGCCGCACGATCACGATCGTCGGGTTCTCCTCGGATCCCTCGGCCACCGACGGATTCGGTCCGTTCACGCCGGGATTCATCTCGATCCCGTACGGGGACGCGGACGCCCTGGCCACGGCCCTCGAGGATCCCGACGTCGTCGGGTTCCTCGTCGAGCCGATCCAGGGAGAGGCCGGCGTCCGGATCCCGCCGGGCGGCTACCTCGCGGAAGCCCGGCGCCTCTGCACCGAACGGAACGTGCTGCTCCTGGCCGACGAGATCCAGGCCGGCCTCGGCCGGGTGGGAACGACGTTCGCGTCCGACCACGAGGGCGTGAAGCCCGACGTGTACATCCTGGGCAAGGCGCTCGGCGGCGGGATCCTGCCGGTATCGGCGGTCGTGTCGCGCGAGGACGTCCTGGGCGTGTTCCGGCCGGGCGAGCACGGCAGCACGTTCGGCGGGAACCCGATCGCCTGCGCGGTCGGCCTCGA
Organism: Actinomycetota bacterium; assembly: GCA_035641735.1. GTDB lineage: Bacteria > Actinomycetota > UBA4738 > UBA4738 > HRBIN12 > JAJNBA01. Next base: position 7,740 of record DASQTT010000265.1, read on the forward strand.
GGTGCTGCGGCTGCTTCGGACCGGTGAATACCAGCAACGGTCGAAGGAACTGGGGGCATGGTTCCTCCAGGCGCTCCGACAGGAGGCGCCGACGTCGGTGACCGAGGTGCGCGGGCGCGGCCTGTGGTTCGGGATCGAGCTCACCCCCGAGGCGGCGCCCGCGCGCGCCGTGTGCGAACGCCTCCTCGAGCTCGGCGTCCTCGCGAAGGACACGCATGAGACGACGGTGCGCCTGGCGCCTCCGCTCGGCGTGTCGCGCGGCGATCTCGAATGGGCGCTGGAGCGGATCGTGAACGCACTCGCGGAGCGGGCATAGCGCTCGCTCGCTCGACGGCAGCTCCGGATGTACGGTTCCGCCCGTGGGAGCCGAACCCGCCGCGCCGCCACGGCCCGATCAGCGACCCGTCCGGCTGGCGCGCTCCTCCTGGTTCATGCTGGCCGCCGCGACCCTGT
>DASQTT010000266.1:0-8734 GCA_035641735.1 Actinomycetota bacterium
CGGCGGAACACCTGGTTCGCGATCTCGGGGGTCCTGCTCCTCCTGTCGCTCGGGGGTCTGCTGTTCCGAGATCTGAACCTGTCGATCGACTTCGAGGGCGGATCGAGGATCACCTACGCCTTCGAGGATCCGGTAACGGCCGAGGGCGTGTCGTCCGTCCTCGCGGAGCACGGGATCGACGACGCCGAGGTGCAGATCGTGAACGGCGAGGCGGTCTCGATCCGAGCGCCCTCGCTCACCGGGGACGAGACGACCGACGCCGAAACGCTCCGGCGGGACCTCGCCGAGCAGGCGGGCGTCGAACCGGTCGACGTGAACATCGAGGACGTGGGTCCCACGTGGGGAGGGGAGATCTCGCAGAAGGCCCTGGTGGGGCTCCTGATCGTCCTCGCGGCGATCAGCGCGTACATCTGGCTCCGGTTCGAGCTCAAGATGGCGATCGGCGCGATGGTCGCCCTGGTCCACGACCTCGTGATCACGGTCGGCGTGTACGCGCTCACCGGCCGCGAGGTCACGCCGGAGACGGTGATCGCGATCCTCACGATCCTGGGGTTCTCGCTGTACGACACCGTCGTGATCTACGACAAGATCAGGGAGAACCTCGACACGCAGTCGCTCGTGGGACGGCTCGGCGCCGACGGTGTGATCGACCTTTCGCTGAACCAGGTCCTGATGCGGTCGGTGAACACGTCGCTCGTGGTCCTCCTGCCGATCCTGTCGCTGCTGCTGTTCGGCGGTGAGACCCTCCGGGACTTCGCGTTCGCGATGTTCGTCGGCGTCGCGATCGGCGCGTACTCGTCCGTGTTCCTCGCGGCGCCGCTGTTCGCCATCCTGAAGGGACGGGAGCTGCGCTTCCGGCAGCTCGATCAGAAGCTGAGCGAGCGCGAGCGGGTCCTCGCGCGGCGGGCGGCGGCGGCCCCGAGCGCCGTCGCCGGGTCCTCGACGGGCGAGGCCGCCGCCGCCCGCGCCACCGCCCGGACGGGGACCGTCGCACGGCCGCGTCCGAAGTCGAAGCGGCGGAAGCCGCCGGCGAAGCGGAAGCGGAGGTGATCACGTGGAGATCGAGCAGATCAAGGACCTGATCCGCGACGTCCCCGACTTCCCCGAGCCGGGGATCGTCTTCAAGGACATCACGCCGGTCCTCGCGCACCCCGACGCGTTCTCCACCCTCACGGACCTGATCGTCGTGCACTTCGGCCGCGGAACCGTCGACAAGGTGGTCGGGATCGAGGCTCGCGGTTTCATCGTGGCCGCCCCGGTCGCGTACCACTTCAACGCCGGGTTCGTGCCGATCCGCAAGAAGGGCAAGCTCCCGTGGGAGACGCTCGACGAGGAGTACGCGCTCGAGTACGGAACGGCGACGCTCGAGATCCACCGCGACGCGATCGCGGCGGGGGAGCGCGTCTTGATCGTCGACGACGTGCTGGCGACCGGCGGGACCGCGAAGGCCGCCGCCTCGCTCGTGGAGCGAGCCGGCGGCGAGGTTCGTGGGATCGCCTGCCTGATCGAGCTCGACTTCCTCGAAGGCCGCAAGAAGCTCACCGACCACGCGCTCCACACGTTCCTGCATTACTGAGCTCCTCCTGACCGTCACCTACACTGGATCACTGGAGGCGGGCGTGGACGGCATCGAGCAGGACGTGCGGGTCGACGAGGAAGCCCAGCCCGTCGCGCCCGAACGCGGGCGACGCCTCCCCGCGATCCCCCGGCCCCGGTTGCGACGCGACCCCGGCGCGCCCTCCGAGCTGGAGCCCCTGCTGAAGATGGTCCGGGGATACAACCCCAAGGCCGACACGAAGCTGCTCGAGCGGGCCTACCGCTTCGCCGAGGACGCGCACGAGGGCCAGCGCCGACTCTCCGGCGGGCCTTACATCGAGCACCCGCTGGCCGTCGCGGAGATCCTCGCGGACCTCCGCCTCGACACGACCACGCTGATGGCGGGGCTGCTGCACGACACCGTCGAGGACACGGCCGTCGGTCTCGGCGACATCGAGGAGGGCTTCGGGAACGAGGTGGCCCGGATCGTCGACGGTCTCACGAAGCTGGACAAGCTCGAGTTCCGCAGCGGCGAGGTGGCCCAGGCCGAGAACGTCCGGAAGATGATCGTCGCGATGGCCGGCGACATCCGGGTACTGCTCGTGAAGCTCGCCGACCGGCTCCACAACATGCGGACGCTCGCGCCGCTCGCGCCGGAACGACAGCTGAAGATCGCGAACGAGACCCTCGAGATCCACGCGCCGCTCGCGAACCGCCTCGGTGTCCAGGAGCTGAAATGGGAGCTCGAGGATCTCTCGTTCAAGACGCTGAACCCCGGTCCCTACCGGGAGATCGCCAACCTCGTGGAGACCCGGCGTGGGGAGCGCCAGAAGCTCCTCGAGGAGGTGAAGAGCGACCTCCGCGGGAAGCTGAAGGAGCTCGGCGTGAAGGCCGACGTCGAGGGCCGGCCGAAGCACCTGTATTCGATCTACGAGAAGATGGTGATCCGCGGCAAGGAGTTCAATGAGATCCACGACCTCGTCGGCCTGCGGGTCCTGGTTCCGTCCCTCCGCGATTGCTACGGGGCCCTGGGCGCGGTGCACGCGCTCTGGAAGCCGGTCCCGGGCCGGTTCAAGGACTACATCGCGATGCCCAAGTCGAACATGTACCAATCGCTGCACACCACGGTCGTGGGTCCGCAGGGCGTGCCGCTGGAGATCCAGATCCGGACCCAGGACATGCACCGCACCGCGCAGTACGGCATCGCCGCGCACTGGCGCTACAAGGAGGGCGGCCGCTCGTCGAAGGAAGCCCAGGACATGGCGTGGCTCGGGCAGCTGATGGACTGGTTGAAGGACATGGCCGACCCGCAGGAATTCATGGAGGGACTGCGGATCGACCTCTCGGGCGGACGCGTCTTCTGTTTCACGCCGAAGGGCGACGTCCAGAACCTCCCGCAGGGCGCGACGCCGGTCGACTTCGCCTACGCGATCCACACCGAGGTCGGGCACCGGACGATCGGCGCGAAGGTGAACGGGAAGCTCGTGCCCCTCGACTACGAGCTGCGGACGGGGGACACCGTCGACATCCTGACCTCGAAAGCCCAGGGCGAAGGCCCCAGCCAGGACTGGCTGCAGTTCGTGAAGACCCCGAGGGCGCGGACGAAGATCCGACAGTGGTTCAGCCGCGGACGTCGCGAGGACGCGATGGAGCAGGGACGCGATGCGGTGAAGGCGTTCGTCCGGCGACAGGACCAGGCGTTCAAGCGGCTGGCCACCGAGGAGGCGCTCCAGCGCGTCGCGCAGGACCTGAAGTACGCGGACCTCGACGCGCTCTACGTCGCCGTCGGGGACGGGCACGTCTCGCCGCAATCGGTGATCGCCAGGATGTCGCGTCTGGTCTCCGGAACGCCGGAGGAGGACGTGACCGAGGTCCCGCTGGCGCGCCCGGTGCGGATCGCGAAGCCCGACATCTCCAAGGGCGTCGTCGTGCGGGGCCTCGGCGACGTCTGGGTGAAGCTCGGAAGGTGCTGTACCCCGGTGCCGGGGGACGCGATCGTCGGGTTCGTGTCGCGAGGTCAGGGCGTGTCGGTCCATCGCGACACCTGTCCGAACCTCCGGACGCTCAAGCGACGGGAGCCGGAGCGGATCATCGACGTCGACTGGGCGGGCGGGAAGCCCACCTCGTTCTCGGTGGCCATCCAGGTGGAGGCCCTCGACCGCACGCGGCTGCTCTCCGACGTGGCCACGGTGCTGTCGGACAGCCACGTGAACATCCTGTCCGCGACGTCGTCGACTGGACGGGACCGGATCACGAGGCTGCGGTTCACGTTCGAGATGGCGGACGTCGCGCACCTCTCCTCGCTGCTCTCCGCGGTCAAGCGGGTCGAGAGCGTCTTCGACGCCTACCGCGTCGTCCCCAGCTGACCGCATGCGACCCGGAGGCGGGGACTGGGTCGGGTACTACGACGAGCAGACCGACCGGGAGCCGCGCGACGTCCTGCTCCAGGTCCTCGACCTCTTCGAGGCCGAGGACCGTCGCGGCTCGGCGGTCGACATCGGCTGCGGCCAGGGCTTCGACACGGAGGAACTGCTCCGTCGAGGGTGGGAGGTCGTGGCGATCGACGCGACCGAAGAGGGGATCCGGCGCCTCCGGCGCCGGATCCCCGCCGAGCAGCGCGATCGACTCCGGACCGTCGTCTCCCCGATGCAGGACGTGGAGCTCCCATCGGCCGATCTCCTCTACGCGAGCTTCAGCCTTGCGTACTGCCCGCCCCAGGCATTCCCACGGCTCTGGGACGAACTTCGCGCGGCGATCCGGCCGAACGGCCGGTTCGCCGGCCAGCTCTTCGGTGTCCGCGACACGTGGGCGTCGACGGAGTCCCACATGACGTTCTTCGACGCCGCCGGCGCCCGCGCGCTCTTCGACGGCCTCGAGATCGAGTCGTTCGTCGAGGAGGAGGAGGACGACGAAGAGATGCCGAAGCACTGGCACGTCTTCCACGTGATCGCCCGCCGGCCCTCGTGAGGGTCGTGCTCCAGCGCGTCCTCCGCGCCTCGGTGACGGTCAGCGGGGAGCGGGTCGCGTCGATCGGTCACGGGTACCTGTTGCTCGTCGGCGTCGGCCGCGGGGACCCGGCAGACGAGCCCCGGCAGCTCGCGGTGAAGATCGTGAACCTGCGGCTCTTCGCGGACGAGGAGGGCAAGACGAATCTCCCGCTCGCGGGCGTGGATGGGGAAGTGCTGGTCGTCTCCCAGTTCACGCTCTACGCGGACCTGTCGAAGGGCCGGCGGCCCTCCTGGACGGCCACCGAGGATCCGGAGATCGCGGCGGAGCGCGTCGAGGCGTTCGCCGAAGCGCTCGAGGAGCTGGGCGCGCGCGTGCAACGAGGGGTCTTCGGCGCGGAGATGGATGTCGAGTTGCTGAACGACGGGCCGTTCACGTTGGTGCTGGACGCGGCTTCGTTGTAGCGCAAGTCGTCGCGAGGCGTCGGGTAGCATGGCCCGCCTGATGTTCCTGGACGTCTTCGATCGCAACCCGTTCGGCACGAACTGCTGGATCCTCGGAGATGCGGAGAGTGCCGACGCCGTCGTCGTGGACCCCGGCTTCGACCCGGAGGGGATCCGATCGCTCCTCGTGGACGTGGGAAGACGGCCGGTCGCCGTGCTCCTGACCCACGCGCACCTCGACCACGCCTCCGCCGCGGGCGAGTTCGCCGGCGAGGAGGTGCCGGTCTTCGTCCACGGCGAGGACGCGGTGGCCTTCGACGACATCGACCGGTGGAACCCCGGCTTCGAGAACCCGTTGACCCCGGTGAAGGATCTCCGGCCGATCGCCGACCGCGAGGTCCTGCGCTTCGCCGATCTCTCGATCGTCGTGCACCACACGCCGGGCCATACGCCGGGCCACTGCTCCTTCGAGATCGACGCCGCGCTGGCGGCCGGGGACCTCGTCTTCGCGGGGACGATCGGGCGCTCCGACTTCCCGAACTCGTCGCCGCAGGACATGCGCCGGAGCCTTCGCTGGTTCCTCACGCTCGACGGCCCCACCGAGGTACTCCCGGGACACGGGGAGCGGACGACGGTCGGACGGGAACGCGCCTCGAACCCGTTCCTCGTGGAGCTCGGTTGATGGACCTGCAGCCGCCTCGCGGGACACTGGATCTGCTGCCGCCGGACGGGTCGCGGATGCGCGCCCTATACGACCGGGCGGCCGGGCTGGCCCGCCGGCACGGCTATCGCTACGTGGAGACGCCGGGATTCGAGTCGACGGAGCTGTTCGCCCGGACCTCGGGCGCGACGAGCGACGTCGTCTCGAAGGAGATGTACACGTTCGAGGATCGCCGGGGCCGATCGCTGACGCTCCGTCCCGAGGGCACCGCGCCCGTGATGCGCGCCTACCTGGCGAAGATGCAAGAGCAGCCCTCGCCGTTCAAGACCTACTACCTGACGCGGATGTATCGGTACTCGCGCCCGCAGGAGGGCCGATACCGCGAGCATCGGCAGTTCGGGATCGAGGTCTTCGGGTCGGAGGATCCGTCGGCCGACGTCGAGGTGATCTCGGTGGGGGACGCGTTCCTCCGCGAGCTCGGCCTCACGCGGATCGAGCTGGAGCTGAACTCGATCGGGGACGACACGTGCCGGCCGGCGTATCGGGACCTGCTCGTCGCTTACCTGCGGGAGCGCCGCGAGCAGCTGACCGACGAGCATCGCGACCGCTTCGAGGAGAACCCGCTGCGGGTGCTGGACTGCAAGGACGAGGCCTGCCGAGCGGTCGCGGCGGACGCGCCGAGGATCCTCGACCACCTCTGCGACCCGTGCCGTGAGCACTTCGACGGCGTGCAGGCGGGTCTGAAGGATGCCGGTCTTTCGCCGGTGATCACGCCGACCCTCGTCCGCGGACTCGACTACTACACGAGAACGGCGTTCGAGTTCGTGAGCCCCGGGCTCTCGCCGCAGCAGGCGACCCTGTTCGGCGGCGGGCGATACGACGGCCTGGCGGAGGTGCTCGGCGGTCCGCACGTCCCCGGGGTCGGCTTCGGGATGGGGCTCGAGCGGGTCCTGATGGCCATCGAACAGGAAGGGCTCGAGCCGCCGGTGGAACCGGGGCTCGTGGCCTTCGTCGTCGGGGTCGGCGAGGCCGGCCGCGCGCGGGCCCGCGCGCTCGTCCGGGATCTCCGGGCGGCCGGCGTCGCCTCCGACGCCCCGTTCGAGGACCGACCCCTGAAGGCGCAGTTGAAGATGGCGGACCGGAGCGGCGCGGCGTACGCCGTGATCGTCGGTGAGCGCGAGCTGGGGTCGGGCGTCGTCACCCTCCGGCGGCTCGCCGACGGCTCGCAGGAAGAGGTCGAGGTCGGGTCGATCGCCTCACGCCTGACGGAGGAGCCATGAGCCGTTCCCGCACCGCGATGCGGACCCACGTGTGCGGCGAGCTGCGGATCGACCACGCCGATACCCGGGTCGCGCTGTGCGGTTGGGTCGCGAGCCGGCGTGACCACGGCGGCGTGACGTTCATCGATCTCCGTGACCGCGAGGGCGTGGTCCAGGTCGTGTTCCATCCGGAGGACGCGCCGGAGGCGCATGCGAGCGCCCAACGGCTGGGCGCCGAGGACGTCGTGCGGGTGACCGGTTCCGTCCGCACCCGCCCCGACGGCATGGCCAACCCGCAGCTCCCCACGGGCGAGGTCGAGGTCGCGGCCGAACGCCTCGAGGTCCTGTCCGAGGCCGAGACGCCGCCGTTCCCGATCGAGGACCGCATCGAGGCGGGTGAAGAGCTCCGCCTGAAGTACCGCTACCTGGACCTGCGTCGCCGGGAGATGACCGAGATCCTCCGGATCCGGCATCGGATCAACGCGATCACCCGCGAGCACATGGATGAGTTGGGCTTCGTGGAGGTCGAGACGCCGATGCTCACGCGGTCGACCCCCGAGGGCGCCCGCGACTTCCTCGTCCCCTCCCGGCTGTGGCCCGGCTCGTTCTACGCCTTGCCGCAGTCGCCGCAGCAGCTGAAGCAGCTCCTGATGGTGGCGGGACAGGACCGCTACTACCAGATCGTTCGGTGCCTCCGGGACGAGGCGCCGCGGGCCGATCGGAGCTTCGAGTTCACCCAGCTCGACGTCGAGATGTCGTTCGTCGACCAGGACGACGTGTTCGCGGTGATCGAACCGCTCTACGCGCGGTTCGTCCGGGAGATCCACGGCGTGGAGGTGCCGACGCCATTCACGCGGATCCCGTTCGCCGAGATGTTCGACCGGTTCGGCACGGACAAGCCTGACCTGCGCTACGGGATGGAGCTCGCCGACCTCGCGGAGGTGTTCGCCGGGACGGGGTTCAACGCGTTCGCCTCGGTCCTGTCGACCGAGAAGGGCGCGATCAAGGGGCTCGCGGCGCCCGGCGGCGCCGCGCTGTCGCGGAAGGAGCTCGACCAGCTGGTGCAGGACGCGAGGGGGCGTGGTGCCGCCGGCCTCGTGTGGGTCGTCGTGGAGGAGGAGGGGATCCGTTCACCGGTGGAGAAGTACCTCTCGACGGAGGAGACCGCGGGCATCCTCAAGGCGACGGGCGCCGGCCCCGGGGACCTGATCTGCATCGTGGCCGACCGTGTCGACCGGGCGAACGTGGCGCTGGACGGGCTCCGCCGGCACCTCGCCGAGCGCCTGCCCCTGATCCCCGAGGGGGAGTGGCGCTACGTCTGGTTCACCGACCCGCCGCTGTTCGACTGGAGCGACGAGGAGGGCAAGTGGGTGTCGACCCATCACCCGTTCACCGCGCCGGCATCCGACGATCTGAACCCCGAGACGGCGAGGGCCAAGGGATACGACCTCGTCCTGAACGGCTTCGAGGTCGGCGGGGGCAGCATCCGGATCCACCAGCCCGAGCTGCAGCACCGCGTCTTCGAGGTGCTGCAGCTCTCGGACGACGAGATCGAGGAGAAGTTCGGGCACCTGCTCCGGGCGTTCCGGTTCGGCGCGCCGCCGCACGGCGGGATCGCCATGGGGATGGACCGGATCGTGATGCTGATGGCCGGCAAGGAGGCGATCCGCGACGTGACCGCCTTCCCCAAGGCGCAATCCGGCCAGGACCCGCTCACGGGGGCCCCGGCGCCGGTCGACGAGACGCAGCTGCGCGAACTGGGACTTCGAGTCATGACGGAGGAGAGGAAGGCCGATGAACGAACCCGGTGACCGACTCACCCCCGACGACGTCGGGCTGCTGACCGGGAGGAACTTCGCCCACCTCGGGGTGATCCGGCCCGACGGGAC
>DASQTT010000267.1:0-17238 GCA_035641735.1 Actinomycetota bacterium
GCTGGCCCTGGCCACGGGCGCGGTCGTCGCCCTGAACCTGCTGGCCGAGACCCTGACGCTGAGCCGGGCCATCTCGGCCGTGCCCCCCGTTCGGTGGGCCGACCGCCTCGGGAAGCTCCCGCCGGGCCCGGCCGGAATGGCGATCCCCGCAGGTTCCGACCCGAAGCACTGGGCCGAGCCGCCCGGGCCTGCTAGCATCGAGTCCCGAGGTGACTGAGCAGACGAAGTACATCTTCGTGACCGGGGGCGTGGCTTCCGGACTCGGGAAGGGCATCACCACCGCCTCCCTCGGCCGCCTCTTCAAGTCGCGCGGCGTCAAGGTCGTCGTCCAGAAGCTCGACCCGTACATCAACGTCGACCCGGGCACGATGAATCCCTTCGAGCACGGCGAGGTCTTCGTGCTGGACGACGGCGCCGAGACCGACCTCGACCTCGGGCACTACGAGCGGTTCCTCGACCAGGACCTCCACCGCGGATCGAATTTCACGACCGGCGCGGTGTACTCGAGCGTGCTGGCGAAGGAACGACGCGGCGACTACCTCGGCAAGACCGTCCAGGTGATCCCGCACATCACCGACGAGATCAAGGAACGGATCCGGGCGCTCGCGGAGACCGAGCAGGCCGAGGTGCAGATCGTGGAGATCGGCGGCACGGTCGGCGACATCGAGTCCCTCCCGTTCCTCGAAGCCGTGCGTCAGCTCCGCAACGAGATCGGGCGCGATCGCTGCGCGTTCGTGCACGTGTCGCTGATGCCGTTCATCGGGCCGACCGGGGAGCTCAAGACGAAGCCGACGCAGCACTCCGTGAAGGAGCTGCGCTCCCTCGGGTTGCAGCCCGACGCGATCGTGTGTCGGAGCGACCGCCCGATCGGCCGGAACCTGAAGGAGAAGATCTCGCTCCTGTGCGACGTGCCGATCAGCGGCGTGATCAGCGCCCCCGACGTGCGGTCGATCTACGAGGTCCCGCTCGTCCTGCATCAGGAGGGACTCGACGAGGAGCTGGCTCGGCACCTCCGCATCGACCCGGAGCCCGACCTGTCGGAGTGGGAGTCGCTCGTGCAGCGGGTGCGCGAGGCGGCGGAGCCCGTCCGGATCGCCGTCGTCGGCAAGTACGTGAACCTCCGGGACGCGTATCTGTCGGTGACGGAGGCGTTGAACCACGGTGGCGTCCATCACGGCGCCGACGTGCGGATCGACTGGATCGCGTCGGACGATCTCGGCGGCGACGCCACCGAGGAGGCGCTCGGCGAGGCCGACGGCATCCTGATCCCGGGCGGGTTCGGCGTTCGCGGCGTGGAGGGAAAGGTCGACACGGTGCGGTTCGCCCGTGAGCGCGGGGTGCCGTTCCTCGGGATCTGCCTCGGGCTGCAGTGCGCCGTGATCGAGTTCGCGAGGCACGTCTGCGGTCTGACGGACGCGAACTCGTCGGAGTTCGCGCCGGGGACGCCGCACGCCGTGATCGACCTGCTCCCGGAGCAGAAGAACGTGAGCGACCTCGGAGCCACGATGCGACTGGGTGCCCAGGCGTGCTACGTGGAGCCCGGGACGCTCGCCGCCCGATGCTACGGCGCGGAGGTCGTGGAGGAGCGGCACCGCCACCGCTGGGAGGTCAACCCGGCGTACCTCGACCTGCTGCGCGAGCACGGCATGGTGATCAGCGGCACGTCGCAGAAGGGGCGGCTGGCGGAGATCGTCGAGCTGCCCGAGCACCCGTTCTTCATCGCAGGGCAGTTCCACCCCGAGCTGCGCTCGCGGCCGACGCGCCCGCATCCGCTGTTCCGCGAGTTCGTGGGAGCAGCGGCAACGTTCGCCCGCGATCGCGCGAGCGAGCGCCGCGTCGTCGTCGCCTGAGGGCATGCCCGAGCCGGCGGATTCGCGTCCGGCGTACCGCGGCCGGCACGTCCGCGTCGACGAAGAGGAGTGGACGGGGATCGGCCCCTGGGAGGTGGTGCGTCCGCTCGACGCCGTCGCCGTCGTCCCGCTCACGCCGTCGGGCGATGTGATCCTCGTCCGGCAGTTTCGCCCGCCCGTGCGACACGCCGTGTTGGAAGTGCCCGCCGGGCTCCTGGACGTCGACGGGGAGGACCCGCGGGAATGCGCTGCGCGGGAGCTGATGGAAGAGACCGGCTACCGCCACCGGTCGCTCGCGCCCCTCGGGGGCGTCCACACGTCGGTCGGCCATTCGAGCGAGTTCGTCCACCTGTTCCTGGCGGAGACGGAGGAGCAGCCCTCGGGCGCAGCGGAGGAGGACGTCGAGCTCGTTCGAAGCCCCTTCGGGGAGATGGTCGCCCGGGCCCGCGACGGCCGCGTGGAGGACGCCAAGACCGCCCTGGGCCTGCTCCTGGCCGACGCGAGAAGGACCCCGGGGTAGTCTGGGCCACACGGCGAACGACGCGAAGGGGGCGACGTGATCGTCGGGATCCCCACCGAGGTCAAGGACAACGAGTACCGGGTCGCGGCCACGCCCGAGGGGGTCCGCGAGCTGGTCGACGCCGGACAGACCGTGCTGATCCAGGAGGGCGCGGGCGCCGGTTCCGGCCTCACCGAGGAGCGGTACAAGCGGGCCGGCGCCCAGTTCGCCGCGACCGCCGAGGACGTCTGGCGCGAGGCCGACATGATCCTCAAGGTGAAGGAGCCGCAGCCCCAGGAGTACCCGCTGATGCGGGAGGGACAGATCCTGTTCACCTACCTGCACCTCGCCGCGAACCGCGAGCTCACCGATGAGCTCGCGCGCCGGAAGGTCGGCGCCGTCGCGTACGAGACCGTCCAGCTACCGGACGGCCGCTTGCCCCTTCTGGCGCCGATGAGCGAGATCGCCGGCCGGATGGCGCCCCACGTGGCCGCGCGCTTCCTCGAGAAGGAGGCCGGCGGTCGCGGCGTCCTGATGGGCGGCGTCTCGGGCGTGCGGCCCGCGCGCGTGCTCGTCCTCGGCTGCGGCATGGCGGGGACGAACGCCGCCTGGATCGCCGCGGGGATGGAGGCCGAGGTGATCGTCGTCGACAAGAACCTCGACAAGCTCCGCTTCATCGACCAGATCCACAAGGGACGGATCGTCACGCTGATGTCCGACCGGCTCACGCTGGAGCAACGTGTGCGGGAGGCGGACGCGGTGATCGGGAGCGTCCTCGTGCCGGGGGCGCTGGCTCCGAAGCTCGTGAGCGAGGAGATGGTCGCGTCGATGCGCCCCGGCTCGGTGATCGTCGACATCGCGATCGACCAGGGAGGATCCGTCGAGACGTCGCGGATGACGACCCACTCGGAACCGACGTACGTGGTCCACGACGTCGTCCACTACTGCGTCGGGAACATGCCCGGGGCCGTTCCCAACACCTCGACGTACGCGCTCACGAACGTGACGCTGCCGTATGCCCTCGACGTCGCGATGCAGGGGCTGGAGAAGGCCGTCCGGAGCGATCCGGCGTTGGCGTCGGGCGTGAACGTCTACCAGGGATCCGTGACGAACGACGGCGTGGCCGAGGCGCACGGCGTCGACCTCGTCCCCGTCGACCGGCTGATCGACGGTCTCGGGTGATCGGCGGTGGACGACGGGATCGCGCGCGACGCTGAACGTTACCTCGACCACCTGACGGTGGAGCGCGGCCTGTCGGACCACACGCTCTCGGCCTACCGGCGGGACCTGCGTCGCTACGTCGCGTTCCTCTCGGCGAGAGACGTCTCGCGCGCCGACGCCGTCGAGGAGAGCGCCGTCCGATCGTTCGTCGCCTCCCTGTCCGCCTCGACCCACGGGCCGCAGGAGCGTCCCTACCACGCCACCTCGGTCGCCCGGGCGCTGTCGGCGGTCCGCTCCTTCCACCGGTTCCTCGTCCGCGAGGGCGTCACGGAGAAGGATCCGGCCGCGGCCGTCCCGCAGCCGCGCCTCCCGCGGTCCCTCCCGCATCCGATCCCGGTCGACGAGCTCCGCCGGCTCCTCGATGCGCCCGACCCGGCGACGCCGGCCGGGCTACGAGATCGCGCGATCCTCGAGCTGCTCTACGGGTCGGGTCTGCGCATCTCCGAGCTCACCGGCCTGGACGTCGACGACCTCGAGTTGGACGCCGGGAGCCTGCGAGTGCTCGGGAAGGGAGGTAAGGAGCGCGAGGTCCCGCTCGGCTCGTTCGCACGCGAGGCCGCCGCCGCCTACCTCACGCGCGGCCGCCCCGCGCTCGCCTCGGCGGCGTCCCGCGGAGCGCTGTTCCTGAACGCGCGGGGCGGCCGCCTGTCGCGGCAGAGCTGCGCGCGCCTGCTCGGACGCTACGTCCGCGTGGCCGGGATCGAGCGGCGGGTCACCCTCCACTCGCTCCGGCACTCCTTCGCGACGCATCTGCTCGAGGGCGGCGCCGACGTCCGCGTCGTGCAGGAGCTCCTCGGGCACGCGAGCGTCGCGACGACGCAGATCTACACGCTCGTCACGTCGCAGCACCTCCGCGACGTCTACGAGCGCTCCCACCCTCGAGCCCGTCGCGCGAGTCCCGCCGCGCGATGAACGGCGAGCTCGACGACGCGACGCTCGCGGCCCTCCACGGCGAGCTCGATCGTCACCGGGATCACCTCCGGGCGGAGATCGAGTCGCAGGGCGCCGAGCCCGACAGCGACGACCTGACCTTCGTCGAGGACGCGGGGTTCGCCGACCGCAGCCACCGCACGGAGGAGCGGTCCCGGGCGATCTCGCTCGTCCGGGCTCTCCGATCGAACCTGCGGGACGTCGACCGAGCCCTCGACAGGATCGAGGACGGGACCTACGGGAGGTGCGAGCGCTGCGGGCGCGCTATCTCGCTCGAGCGGCTCGAGGCCCTGCCGTGGGCCGTCCTGTGCATCGACCACGCCCAGCGCGCGAGCGAGCGGTGACGGCGCTCGTCCCCCGGGTGGTGGTCGTGGTGTGCGACTCCTGGGGCGTAGGGGATGCGCCGGACGCCGGAGCGTACGGCGACGAGGGCTCCGACACCCTGGCCAACACCGCTCGAGCGGTCGGAGGGTTGGATGCGCCGAACCTGGAAGCTCTGGGCCTCGGCCTCCTCACGGAGATCGAGGGCGTGGCCGCCCGGGCCGACGCGGGAACGGGGCACGGTCGCGCCACCGAGCGTTCGGCCGGCAAGGACACGACGACGGGACACTGGGAGATGATGGGGATCCGTCTCGACGATCCCTTCCCGGTGTACCCGGACGGTTTTCCCGCGGAGGTGATCGAGCCCTTCGAGCGCGCGATCGGTCGGAACGTCCTCGGCAACGCGCCGGCCTCGGGTACGGAGATCATCGAGGCGCTCGGTGAGGAGCACATGAGGACCGGTCGGCCGATCGTGTACACGTCGGGGGACTCGGTGTTCCAGATCGCGACGCACGGGTCGGTCGTCGACCTCCAGACGCTCTACGAGTGGTGTCGGATCGCCAGGCGCATCCTCAGGGGACCGCACACCGTGGGCCGCGTGATCGCTCGACCCTTCGGCGGCGAGCCCGGTTCGTTCGTGCGGAGCCCGGAGCGACGTGACTTCGCGGTGCCCCCACCGGGACCGACGGTCCTCGACCGGCTCCAGGAGGGCGGCGTTCCGGTGTACGGCGTGGGGAAGATCCAGGACATCTTCTCGGGCCAGGGGATCACGGAGGGCCGGTACTCGGACTCGAACGACCACGGGATCGACCTCACGATCGACTACGCGCGCCGGCCCGGGCCGAGCCTGGTGTTCGCGAACCTCGTCGACTTCGACTCGAAGTACGGGCACCGCAACGACCCGAAGGGATACGCGACCTCCATCGAATCTCTGGATCGGCGGCTCCCGGAGCTGATCGCCGCACTCGACGGAGGGATCCTCATCATGACGGGGGACCACGGGTGCGACCCGACGACCGCCACGACCGACCATTCTCGAGAGCGCACCCCGCTGCTCCTGACAGGCCTACCCGGAGGGCCGCACGACGTCGGGACCCGGGGCTCGTTCGGCGACCTCGGGAAGACCGTCGCGGCCCTCCTCGGCGTCACCGCCGACGGGCTGGAAGGACATGCCTTCCTCGACCTGATCGGGATGGGTGGATGAAGGTGAGCTCGAGACTCAGGCTCGACAACGTTCGCCGCTCCGATCGCGGGACGCAGGAGCTCAGGGTTGGATGATCCTCGTGCGATCGTCGCGGCCAAGCGGGACGGCCGCGAGCTCTCGGACGGGGAGCTCGAGGCCTTCGTCCGCGACTACACGCGAGGCGAGATCTCCGACGCCCTCGCCGCGGCGTTCCTCATGGCGTGCCTCCTCCGGGGCCTCGACGAGCGCGAGACCCTGGGCCTCACCCGCGCGATGGTGGAGTCGGGCGACACGATCGGCTTCTCGGGCCTGGGCAGCCCGACCGTGGACAAGCATTCCACCGGCGGGGTCGCCGACGGGGTGACCCTCCTGTTCGCCCCGCTCGCCGCGGCCGTCGGGCTGGCCGTGGCGAAGCTCTCCGGACGAGGACTGGGACACACCGGCGGGACCCTCGACAAGCTGGGGTCGATCCCGGGCCTGCGAACCGACCTGACCTCGGAGGAGATCCGATCCCAGGTGGCCGAGGTCGGCTGCGCCGTGGCGGCCCAGTCGCCGAACCTCGTGCCGGCGGACGGCGTGCTCTACGCCCTCCGCGACGCAACGGCGACCGTGCCGTCGATCCCGTTGATCGCGGCGAGCGTGATGTCGAAGAAGCTCGCCGTGGAGACCGACCTGATCCTGCTCGACGTGAAGGCGGGTTCGGGCGCCTTCATGAAGACGCCCGACGAGGCCCGGGAGCTCGCCGAGCGATGCCTAGCGCTCGCGGAGGGGTGGGGCCGGGACGCGAGCGCCGCGGTGACCGACATGTCGCAGCCGCTCGGTGACGCCGTGGGCAACGCCCTCGACGTAGCCGAGGCCGTGTCGATCCTTCGAGGGGAGCAGGGCGGTCGCCTGCGCGAGCTCGCCGTCCTCTTCGCCGCCCGGGCGCTCGAACGGACGCGAGGCATGAGCAGCGAGGACGCCCTCGGGCAGGCCACCGCAGCGATCGACGACGGAACGGCGCTCGACCGCTTCCGCGCGATGATCCAGGCGCAGGGGGGCGACCCTCACGTGGCCGACGACCCATGGTCGGTCCTGCCGAAGGCGCCGCTCCGGGAGCCCTTGCTCGCCGAACGCGACGGCTTCCTCGCCGCCGTTCGCGCGGAGGAGATCGGTCTCGCCGCCGTGGCGCTCGGCGCCGGACGGGTCCGAAAGGGCGACCCGGTCGACCCCGCCGTCGGTATCGTGATGCGACCGAAGATCGGCGACCGGCTCACGTCGGGCGATCCGATCGGCGAGATCCACGCCCGCGATCGCGACGCCGCGGCCGAGGCCGACCGGCGCGTGCTCGCGGCGATGGACGTCGCCGACGGCCCCGTGGATCCGCCGCCGCTCGTGCACGTCTGGATCTGACATGGGGAACTTCTCGCTGTTCGGCCTGAAACTGGCGCTCGCGATGCTCGCGTCGCTGTTCGTCGGCATGACCGTCCGCGAGTACGCGCGGGCTCGGGCCACCGCGGCCCTGGGCGACCCGACCCCTCGGCTGTGGGGTCGGATCACTCTGCGTCCAAAGCCGTGGTTCGACCCGTTCGGGAGCGCCTTCGTCCCCGCACTGATCGCGCTGCTGTGGGCCGTGGGATCGCCGATGATCCCGGCCGCCTACGCGAAGCCGGCGCCGATCGACCCCACGTACCTGCGTCGGCATCCGCGCGACGTGGTCCTGGCGTCGCTGGCCGGCCCCATCGCGTCCCTCGTCCTCGCGATCGTGGGCGGGCTGATCGTTCGCGTCTCGGGCCTGGAGGGCGAGCCGCTCGTGTACGCGGTCACGTTCGTCTTCACGAACGCGTCGCTGTTCGTGTTCCATCTCCTGCCGGTGCCGGGGCTGGACGGCGGCCGCCTCGTCGCGTTGCTCCTGCCACCCCAGGCACGGGAGGTCTTCCGGAACGCCGACAAGTACCTGCCGCTGATCGTCCTCATCCTGCTGTTCGTGCTCTTCTCCATCCTCCTGGGTCTCGTCTCGACCCTCACCGGGGCGGTCTGCGACGCGGCGACCGGAACGGATTGCTTCCGCTCCCTCGTGCTGTTCTGAGCGTCCCGGCCGGCGGCGAGGGCGGGGGTATCATCGCCCGCATCGTGGCTTCCACGCCCGCGGCCGGCGACCTGCGCTCGGTGGACGAAGCAGGCGTCCGCCGGGGCTGCCTGCCGACCGGGGTCGCGCCGTGACCGAGCAGGGCGCCTTCGCGGTCGAGCTGCCGGTCTTCGCCGGCCCCTTCCGGATGCTTGCCGACCTGATCATGGAGCAGAAGGTCGACGTCTGCGACGTTCCCGTCGCCTCGGTCACCGACCGGTTCCTCGCCGAGGCGAGGGAAGCGGAGCGATGGGACCTCGAGGAGGTCACGTGGTTCCTGGCGATCTGCGCGGTGCTGCTGGAGCTGAAGGTCGGGCGCCTGATGCCCCGCCATACCGGGCTGGACGAGGACGATCTCCTCGGCGTGTCTCCGGACCTGACGTACGCGCGGTCGCGCGAGCTGGCGGCCTTCCGGCGCGTGGCGGTGGAGCTCGCGAGACGGCTGGAGGACGAGGCGGGGTTCTTCTCCCGCGACGTCGGGCCCGGCCCGGAGTTCTCGCATCTGTACCCGGACCCGATGACCCGTGTCACCGCCGAGGAGCTGGGCCGGCTCGCGGCGCAGCTGCTGCGACCGCCGCCGACGCTCGACCTCACTCACGTGACGCCGATCCGCTACACGATGGCGGAGGCGATGTCCGCCGTGGAGCGCCGCATCGAGGACTTCGGGCGGAAGGCGTCGTTCCGCGACCTGGTGGCCGACTGCGATGAACGGATCCAGATCGTGGTGCGGTTCCTGGCGCTCCTCGAGCTGTACCGTGACGGCCGGGTCGAGCTCCATCAGGGCGAGACGTTCGGAGAGATCCGCGTGGAGTGGCAGGGATGACGGCCGACGCGACCACCGACACCAGGGCGCTCGAGGCGCTGTTCTTCGTCTCCGACGAGCCCCTGACCGAGTCCGTCCTGGCGCAGGCGCTCGAGATCGACCGTCGGGAGGTCGAGGCGCGCTGCCGGAGGCTCGCCGACGAGCTGGAGGAGCGGGGCTCGGGGGTGACCCTGCGGGAGGTCGCCGGTGGATGGCGGCTCTTCACGCATCCGGACACGGCGCCGGAGGTCGAGCGATTCGTCCTGTCGTCGCGCCAGGCTCGGCTGACGAAGGCGGCGCTGGAAACGATCGCGATCGTGGCCTACAAGCAACCGGTCACCCGGCACCAGGTCTCCTCGATCCGCGGCGTGAACTCCGACGGCGTCCTCCGGGCGCTCCAGGACAAGGGGCTGATCGAAGAGGCCGGTCGTGAGGACGCTCCCGGGCGTCCGGCTCTCTTCGCCACCACGCCTGCGTTCCTCGAGCGGCTCGGCCTGCCTTCGCTCGCCGCGATGCCGTCGCTGGCCCCGCTGCTCGACGCCGACGACGAGGCGCAGGAGCGAGACGCCACGGTCGACCTCCGCGAGGACGAGGCGCAGGAGGCCGCGGAGCCCTCCGAGCCCGGTCCCTGAGGCCGTGCCGGCCGAGCGGCTCCAGCGACTCCTCGCGCGCGCCGGGTACGGCTCTCGTCGGGCCGTGGAGCAGCTGATCGTCGAGGGACGGGTCACGGTCGACGGGAGGGTGGCCATCCTCGGCGATCGAGCCGAGCCGCTCGAGGATGAGGTTCGGGTCGATGGTGCGATCGTGAACCTCGACCCGAACGTGAGGTACTACGCGCTGCACAAGCCGGCGGGCGTCGTGACGACGATGCGCGATCCTCAGGGCCGCACCGATATCCGACGGTTCCTCCCGGAGGACGGCCCGAGGGTGTTCCCCGTGGGGCGTTTGGACCGGGACAGCGAGGGCCTGTTGCTCCTGACGAACGACGGTGACCTGGCGAACGCGCTCACGCATCCGAGGTACGGCGTCGAGAAGGAGTACCTCGCGGAGGTCGAGGGGACGCCGACGTCTCGCCACGTCGCGCAGCTGAAGCGGGGGCGCGAGTTGGAGGACGGACCCGCGCGCGCGAAGGAAGCACGCGTGGCCGCGCGCGCCGGGGATCGTGGCGCGATCCGCGTCGTGATGACCGAGGGCCGGAAGCGCGAGGTGCGCCGGCTGCTGGCCGCCGTGGGGCTGCCGGTGACGAGGTTGGTGCGGGTCCGCGTCGGTCCCGTCCGCCTCGGCCGGCTCGCGCCGGGGGAGATCCGAGAGCTCACCGACGAGGAGCTCCTCGCGCTCAGGCGCGTCGGCGGCCGGTAGCCTGAGGAGCCCGGGGCGGCCGCTCCGGAAGAGGAGCTCCGTCATGAGGCTTCGCGCGGCTCGGGGAGCCATCCGCGTGGGATCCGACGATACCGAGGCGCTGCTGGGCGCGACCGAGCGGCTCCTCTGGTCGATGCTGGAACGGAACGCGATCCAGGCCGACGACCTCGTGAGCGTCCTGTTCACCGCGACCGAGGACCTCCGCTCGGCGTTCCCGGCCGAGGCCGCCCGGAGGATGGGGCTCGGCCGGATCCCGCTGCTCTGCGCCCAGGAGATCCCCGTGGCCGGGTCGATGCCGTCGGTGGTCCGCGTCTTGCTCCACTTCCACTCGGAGCGGTCACTCGACGAGGTCGTCCACGTCTACCTGGACGGCGCCGAGTCGCTCCGTGACGACGTTCCGGAGTGACACGATCGATGTCAGCCGATCGTGACCGTATCCGCCGCGTGACCGTCGTCGGGACCGGGCTGATGGGGACGTCGGTCGCGATGGCGGCGGCGCGCGCCGGCGCGGAGGTGATCGGCTGGGACACGGATCCCGACGTGTCGGCGCGCGCCGCCGCGAAGACCGCATTCCGGCTCGCTGGCTCGCTCGAGGAGGCCGTCGCGGGGGCCGACCTCGTCGTGGTCTGCACGCCGATCCCGACGATCGCGCCGCTCGCCGCCGCGGCCCTCGCGGCGGCGAGCGGCGCGATCGTCACCGACGTCGGGAGCATCACCGGGCCCGTGGCCCGCGAGGTCGCGAGCCGGGCGGGTCCCGAGGCCTCGGTCCGGTACGTCCCCGGGCATCCGATGGGCGGGAGCGAGCGCTCCGGTCCCGAGCACGCCTCTCCCTCCGTCCTCGACGGCATCGTCTGGGTGCTCTCACCCGACGAGGCGACCGACCCCGACGCCGTGGCGGCGCTCGAGGCCTGGGTTTCCGCGCTCGGTGCGCGCCCCGTCCGGATGCCGGCGGATCGTCACGACCGGCTCGTGGCCTTCGTCAGCCACCTGCCCCAGGTGGCCTCGACGGCGTTGATGGACCTCGCCGCGACGGAGGAGGCGGACGAGCCCGAGATCCTGCTCCTGGCCGCCGGGGGCTTCCGCGACCTCACGCGCCTCGCGTCGTCCGACGCGCGACTGTGGTCCTCGATCCTCCTCGCGAACCGCGACCAGATCGCCGGAGCGATCGAGCTCTATGTGCAGCGGCTGCAGCGGCTGCGCGACGACGTCGTGGCCGGCCGTGACCCGGCCGTCGAGTCGACCTTCGCGCGGGCGAAGGAGGCGAGACTGCGCCTGGCCGCGAAGCCACAGGTGAAGTCCGGCGTCGCGGTCCTTCAGGTGGTCGTGCCGGACCGCCCCGGTGCCCTCGCGTCGCTCACCGCGCTGCTCGCCGACGGCGAGGTGAACATCGAGGACCTCCAGATCGTCCACTCTCCCGAGGGGGGACAGGGAACCGTCCACCTCACGGTGGCCGCCGAGGCCGTCGGCAGCGCCCAGGAGGTGCTCGCCTCCGGGGGCTTCGATCCGACGAGGCTCGCGTGAGGGCGATGCGGGTCGGCGTGACTCCGGGGGGCCGGGTGGGCGGCGCGCTGCCCGTTCCCGGCGACAAATCGATCGCGCATCGCTGGTTGATCGCCGCCGCGACCGGACGAGGGGTGAGCCGTTTGGCCGGGCTGCCCCGCTCGCTCGACACTCGGTCGACGGCGACCTGCCTCGCTCGGCTCTCCGGGGTGGCTGGACCTGCACTCGAGGCTTGGGCCTCGAGCCCTGTGGTGGCGGATGAGCGGAACGGTTCCACGTGGAACCGCGAGGCCTCAACCCTCGACGTCCTGAACGTGGAGGGTGAAGGCCGATCCGGACTCTCACCGGCGACGTCGGCACTCGACTGCGGGAACTCGGGGACGACGATCCGTTTGCTGGCCGGGATCGCCGCGGGCGCGCCCTTCACCACGGTTCTCAGCGGCGACCCGAGCCTCGCTCGACGCCCGATGGAGCGGGTGGCACGACCGCTCCGCGAGATGGGGGCGGAGGTCCAGACGGACGCCGGTCGGCCTCCGCTCACGATCACCGGATCGGAGCTCGTCGGGATCGCGTTCGAAGCCGACGTCCCGAGCGCCCAGGTGAAGAGCGCGGTCCTCTTGGCCGCGCTCGCAGCGGAGGGGACGACCTCGGTCCGGGAACCGGTGCGGACGCGCGATCACACCGAACGCCTCCTCGAGGCGCTGGGCGCGCCGCTCCGGCGGGAGGACCACCGCACCGAGCTGGACGGTCCCTTCGAGACCGGACCGATCGACGGCCAGGTGCCGGGTGATCCGTCGGCCGCCGCGTTCCTCGTGGGTGCGGCCGCCCTGACCGGCGCTCCGCTCGAGATCGAGCGGGTCGGCCTGAACCCGTCGCGGCTCGCCTGGGTCGACGTCCTGTCGAGGATGGGCATCGTGACGACCGCGATGACGGACGGTGAGGAGGTTGGCGAGCCCGTGGGCCGCCTCTCGGCGGCGCCGGCGTCGGCGATCCGTCCCGTTCGGGTGCCGCCCGACGAGCTGCCGCTCGTGATCGACGAGGTGCCCTTGCTGGCGGCGTTGGCGGTCCACGCCGGCGGGGAGTCCCGCTTCGAGGGCGGGGCGGAGCTGCGCGTGAAGGAGAGCGATCGGCTCACGGCGCTGGTCGAGGGGATCCGCGGCCTCGGTGGAGAGGCGGGCGTCGAGGGTGACGATCTCGTGGTGGGCGGAGGCGGCCTCCGCGGCGGGGCCGCGGGGTCCGCCGCCGACCACCGGATCGCGATGGCGCTGGTCGTGGCCGCCCTCGCCGCGGAGGCGCCCTGCGAGGTCGAGGGCGTCGAGGTCGCCGACGTCTCGTTCCCCGGCTTCGTTCCGCTGTTGCGCACGGCCGGGGCCGATCTCGAGGAACGGACGTGACCCCGCGCGTGGTCGCGATCGACGGCGCCGCGGGCAGCGGCAAGAGCACCCTCGCCCGACGCCTGGCGGTCCTGCTCGCGCTCCCGTACGTGAACACGGGGTCGATGTACCGGGCCCTCACCCTCCAGGCGAGGCGGCATGGGGTGAGCCTCGACGACGGGTCGGCGCTCGCGGAGCTGATGGACACCCTCGACTTCAGCCTGAGCTCCGCGTCCCCTCGAGAGCTCTGGATCGACGGGACCGCGCCGAGCCCGGACCTCGAGTCCGCCGACATCGAGGCGCACGTGAGCGTCGTCGCGGAGCACCCTCAGGTTCGCGCGAAGATGCAGGCGGCCCAGCGAGGCCTCGGCGAGGACGGCGCCGTGATGGAGGGTCGCGATATCGGGACCGTGGTGTTCCCCGACGCGCCCGTCAAGATCTTCCTGGACGCCGATGCGCACGAGCGAGCCGGCCGGCGGGAGCTCGAGCGCGAGGAGGTCGGGACGGCCGGCGCGCTGCACGAGCGAGACCGCCGCGACGCGAAGGTCAACCCGTTCGTGCCGGCTTCCGACGCGGTCGTGATCGACACGAGCGAACTGGGGATCGACGAAACGGTGCGCGCCGCCACCGACGTGGTGGCCGAACGGGCGCCGGAGCTCTTGCCGTGACCCTGCCGCCGCGGATCGCGGTCGTCGGCCGCCAGAACGTCGGGAAGTCGACCCTCGCGAACCGGCTCTTCGGCCGGCGTGAGGCGATCGCCCACGGCGATCCGGGGGTGACCCGCGACCGGATCGAGCTCGAGGCCAGCTGGCGCGGACGGAGGTTCGGTCTCGTGGACACGGCGGGATACCTGCACCGGGCGACGGGTGTGGAGGCGCTCGCCGCACAGCAGGCCGCGCGGGCGATCGAGGAAGCCGACCTCGTCCTGCTCGTGGTCGACGTCCGGAGCGGGATCACGGAGGAGGACGCGCAGCTCGCGCGGCGGCTGCAGACCGCTCCGCGTCCCGTCCTGCTCGTCGTGAACAAGGTCGACGCGCCCTCCGACGAGCCGGACGTCGCGGCCTTCCACGCCCTCGGCCTGGGTGAGCCCATCCCCGTCTCGGCGCTGCACGGACGCCAGGTCGGCGACCTGCTCGACCGCATCGTGGATCTGCTCCCGGAGGCGGCCCAGCAGGCGGAGGGGGAGGACGAGCCTCGCTTCGCGCTGGTCGGGAGGCCGAACGTGGGCAAGTCCAGCCTGTTCAACCGGCTGGTCGGCGAAGAGCGGGCCGTGGTGTTCGAGGAAGCCGGCACCACGAGGGACAGCGTGGACGCGCTCGTCGACTGGCCCGGCGCCGGCCGGATCCGGTTCGTCGACACGGCCGGGATGCGCCGCGCGATCCGGGTGCAGGGCGTGGAGTACTACAGCTTCGTTCGGGCCGGCGAGGCGATCGACCGCTCGGACGCCGCGGCCGTGATCTTCGACGCGGTCGAAGGCTTGACGGCCGAGGACCGGACGATCGCGAATCGCGTCCTCGAGTCGGGACGTGCCCTGCTCCTCGTCGCGAACAAATGGGATCTGGTGGAGGAGAAGGACCGCACCTTCAAGCGGCTCGCCGGCGATGCCAGGATCCTGGGTCGCGCGGAGGTGATCCGGACGTCGGCTGTTGAGGGCCAGGGGCTACGCCGGATCCCCGAGCGGCTGCTCGACGTGCGGAGACGATGGGCGTCGCGACATCCCACGGCCCGTGTGAACGACGTGCTGCAGCGGTCGCTGGCCGCCCGGCCTCCGCCGAGGAGCTCCGGCACGCTGCGGTACGCGACGCAGGTGAGCGCCCGTCCGCCGACGTTCGTCGTGTTCGGTGGCGCGAAGCCGCCCGACCCCGGGTACCGCCGCTACCTCGAGAACCGGTTCCGGGAGGCGTTCGACCTCGACGGCGTGCCGATCCGGCTGCGCTTCCGGGGCCGTGAGCGTCGCCCCTGAGCCCGCGGATGGGGTGCGGAGGAGGCAACCGCTACACTCCGGGGAACGGGCCGTGGCGCAGCTTGGTTAGCGCGTCTGACTGGGGGTCAGAAGGTCGCCGGTTCGAATCCGGCCGGCCCGACGGATGAGGGGAACGACCGACACCGTGCCGGCATCCTCTGCGGTCCTCACGATCCCGAACGTCATCTCGGCGGCCAGGATCGCCGCGATCCCGCTGTTCTGCTGGCTCACGGCGCGTCCGGACACGAGGCTCGCCGGGATCGCGCTCTTCGCGATCGTCGTCGGCACCGACTGGCTCGACGGCTACGTGGCTCGGCGGCTGGGCCAGGTGAGCGAGCTCGGGCGGATCCTCGATCCCGTCGCCGACCGCCTCGCGATCGCCGCCGGGATCCTCACCTTCGCGATCGTCGGGATCTTCCCGTTCTGGGCCGCGCTTCTGGTGCTCGTGCGCGACGTGGCGGTGCTGCTCGGCGGCGCCACGCTCCTGTGGTCTCGGAACCTGCGCGTGGACGTCCGTGGGATCGGGAAGGTGGCCACGTTCTCGCTGATGCTGGCGATCACGTGGATCGCCTGGGGCAACGCCGGAGGGCCGCTGGGCGACGTCCTGCTCGCGGCTGGCTGGCTGGCGTTCGCGATCGGGATCGTCGAGTACTACGTCGCGACGGGGATCTACGCGATCGACATCCGCGACGCGATGGCGTCTCGTGGCGTGCTGGAGGAATAGCCGGCGCGATCCGAGCCGAAGACGGGAGGACAGGTGGAGTACCCGGACGATCTTCGCTACTCGAAGGAACACGAGTGGGCGCGCACGGAACGGGACGGTCGCGTCCGTGTCGGGATCACCGACTTCGCGCAGGATGCCCTCGGTGACGTCGTCTACGTCGATCTCCCGGAGCCGGGGACGCAGGTCTCGGCCGGCCAGGCCTTCGGGGAGGTCGAGTCCACCAAGTCCGTCTCCGACGTGTTCGCCCCCGTCTCCGGCACGATCGTGGAGCGGAACGGAGCGTTGGACGAGAAGCCCGAGCTCGTCAACCAGCAGCCCTATGGCGACGGGTGGCTCGTCGCGATCGAAGCCACCGAGCCCTCCGACCTCGAGCGGCTCCTCGATGCCCCCGGGTACCGCGAACACGTCGGAACCGGTTAGGGGCTTTCGCCCACCCTCGACCCTCGACCTGTGCTCCATCACGGGTCGAGGGTCACCCGGCAGCGTGGTCGAGGGTCATCCAGAGCCGTGGTGGAGGGTTTGCGTGAGCGCCGGTTGACCCTTCAGGTGGCCTGCGATAACGTCCACGACGCCTCGAGGTCGACCGTTGCGCCCGCACCTCGACCGTCGACCCGAGCCGAGGCCGGAGGGGAACCAGACGGTGTTCTGTACTCGTTGTGGACATCGCAACCGCGACGACGCGCGCTTCTGCGCGGAGTGCGGGGCTCCACTCCAGGAAGACTCGACCCTCTCCCTCACGCCCGTCGAAGCTGAGGACGAGGAATCGGCCGAGTTCCCGTTCCCCGAAGACGAGCTCGAGGCCGGCCAGGCGCTCCTTCAGGTGAAGCGTGGGCCGAACGCGGGGTCGACGTTCCTGCTCGACCGCGACTCGACCACCGTGGGGCGGAGCACGGAGAGCGACGTCTTCCTGGACGACGTCACGGTGTCGCGGAAGCACGCGACGTTCGAGCGCCGACCCGAGGGCGATTGGTTCGTCCGCGACGGCGGCAGCCTGAACGGGACCTACGTCAACGGGGAGCAGGTGGACGAAACGAAGCTCGCCGCGGGCGACGTCGTGCAGATCGGGCGCTTCAAGCTGACGTTCTTCCGGGCAGGGGAGTGAGGTCATTGGCCGGCACGCGCAACTACCAGTCGATCGGTGAGGTCCTCGTGTCCGTCAAGACCGAATTCCCGGACATCACGATCTCGAAGATCCGCTTCCTGGAGGCCGAGGGGTTGATCGAGCCGGAACGGACGCCCTCCGGATACCGCAAGTTCTACGCGCCCGACGTCGACCGCTTGAAGTCGATCCTGCGGATGCAGCGTGACGAGTACCTCCCGCTGAAGGTGATCAAGGAGCGGTTGACGGGTCAGGACGGCGTTCCCGACGGCCTCGGCGGGGAAGCCGATGCGGAGGCATCCGAGGA
>DASQTT010000268.1:0-2765 GCA_035641735.1 Actinomycetota bacterium
CGCCACGAGGCAGCCGAGGGCGAACATCGTCCAGGGTCGCTTCAGCCACGACGCTCGCTTCGCCGCGGTGGAGTCGCTGCTGACCTGCGGCAGGACGAGGTCCAGGAGCTTGAAGGATCCGAGGATCACGAGCAGCCCCACGAGGAACAGCAAAACGTCCGGCACGATGGCGGCGATCGCGTCGACCACCGGTCCCCAGACCACGGAGAGCGCCGCCTCGAGCTCCGTCGACGCGTGCAGGTTCAGCCCGTCCAGGAGCCCGCTCCGGATGATCCCGTACCCGATCATCATCCCGGGGAGGTAGACGAGCGCGGTCATCGTGAGCGCCTGGATCCCCATCCCGATCGGCTCGGTCCGGTTGGGGTCGTTCCGGTTCCGCGCCGCGTACAGGAGCGCGGTGACGAGCACGATGAACGAGGCGCCGAGGCGCGATCCGGAGAGCATCGTGAACGTCTGGAGCTTCGTGAGCGTTCCGGCGCCGAACAGGCTGATCGCCGTCGCGGCGACCGGCGAGCCGGACAGGACGAAGTAGGCCCCGAGCCAGCCGAAGCCGAGGGTCGAGATCCCGTTCGCGAAGGGGAACTGGCCCTGGATCTCCGGACCGATCGCCGCGGCGCCCGTCTTCATGATCTGGACCGCGAGGATGAACAGGTACATCGCCGGGAGGAAGAGCAGGAGCTTCCGGACGACGTACCACGGGCTCCGGGGTACCTCGAACGGGCCCCAGTCGAGGACGTGGCGGACCTCGCCGACCTGGGTCGGCACGCAGAACTCGCCGTCGATCTCGACCAGCTTCTCCAGCTCGAGCTCCTCGTGACTCTTCGTCAATCTCGCTCTCCGGCGCGGCGGTGGACGGCCACCGTACCCGGGCTCTCGATGGCGTACAACGCGGTCGATCCGGGGCGGCGGAGGCGGTCGATAGACTGAGCGTCCATGCCTGCCACGATCGTGCTCGGGACCCAGTGGGGCGACGAGGGCAAGGGCAAGGCGGTCGACTACCTGGCGGACGGGATGGACCTCGTCGTCCGCTATCAGGGCGGGAACAACGCGGGCCACACGGTGATCGCCGAGGGCCGGTTGCTGAAGCTCCAGCTGATCCCCTCCGGGATCCTCTATCCCCACATCACGCCGGTGATCGCCGACGGCGTCGTGGTGGACCCGCGACATCTCCTGAAGGAGCTCGACGAGGTCCGGCGAACGGGTGTGGACGTCTCCCGGCTCCGGCTGTCCGGGAACTGTCACCTGATCATGCCGTACCACCTGGAGCTCGAGAAGGTCACGCAGCGGTTCCTGGGGAGGAACGCGCTGGGGACGACGAAGCGGGGGATCGGCCCGGCGTACGCGGACAAGGCGGCGAGGATCGGCCTGCGGGTCCAGGACCTCTTCGACGAGCGGATCTTCCGCGAGAAGCTCGAGATCGTCCTGCGGGAGAAGAACGCGATCCTCACGAAGCTCTACGGACGGTTGCCGCTCGAGGGCGACGCGATCGTCGAGGAGTACCTGGAGCTCGCCGGCGAGCTCCGACCGTACGTGACCGACACGTCGGCGCTGCTGCACGGAGCCCTCCGGGACGGCCGGCACGTGATGCTCGAGGGGGCGCAGGGCACGATGCTCGACCTCGACAAGGGGACGTATCCGTTCGTCACGTCCTCGAACCCGGTCGCCGGCTACGCGCTCGCCTCGGCGGGGATCGGGCCGAAGGAGGTGGAACGCGTCGTGGGGATCGTGAAGGCGTACGTCACGAGGGTCGGCGCCGGCCCGTTCCCTACGGAGGATCTCGGCGAGGATGGCGACCGGCTCGGCGTGCGGGGACAGGAGTTCGGCACGGTGACGGGACGCAAACGGCGCTGCGGCTGGTTCGACGCGGTCGTGCTCCGGTACGCGGCTCGGGTCAACGGCCTGACGGAGCTGTTCGTCACGAAGCTCGACGTGCTGTCCGGGTTCGAGCGGTTGCGGATCTGCACGGGCTATCGCGTCGACGGTCAGACCTTCGAGGACTTCCCTCCGCATCAGTCGCTGTTCCACCGAGCGGAGCCCGTCTACGAGGGGATCGACGGCTGGCTGGAAGAGATCGACGACGCGAGGACCTTCGAGGACCTGCCGAAGGGGGCCCGCGGCTACGTGCGGCGGATCGAGGAGCTCGTCGGCGTGCCGGTCTCGGTCGTCTCGGTCGGACCGGCTCGCGAGCAGAGCCTGCCGATCGGATGAGGGTCCTCGTCGTCGGGGGCGGCGGCCGGGAGCACGCGCTCTGTTGGTCGCTGGCCCGGAGCCCGCAGGTCGAGGAGCTCCACGCCGCTCCGGGCAACGCCGGGATCGCGTCGATCGCCGCGTGCCATCCCGTCGCCGCCGAGGACGTCGCGGAGCAGGTCGCACTCGCGGAACGGCTGGAGCCCGACCTGATCGTCGTCGGGCCGGAGGCGCCGCTCGTCGCCGGGCTGGCCGACGAGCTGCGGTCCCGCGGCCGGGCGGTCTTCGGCCCGGGACGCGCCGGCGCCGGGCTCGAGGGCTCGAAGGCCTTCGCGAAGGAACTGATGCAGCGGCACGGGATCCCCACGGCGCGCTCGGCGACGTTCTCGCGTGCCGACTGGGCGAGGGACCCTCGGGACGTCCTGTCGTTCCTCGACGACGAGCTCGGCGGCGGCCCGGCCGTCGTGAAGGTGGACGGGCTCGCGGCCGGCAAGGGCGTGACGGTGGCGGCTGATCGGGCCGAGGCGCTCGACGCGATCCAGGCGGCGCTCGCCGGCGGCGCCTTCGGCGCCGCCGGC
>DASQTT010000269.1:0-2200 GCA_035641735.1 Actinomycetota bacterium
CGAACTGATCCCGCCTAGCTCCTCGATCTCCCGCTCGGCCATGTCGGCCGGGAGTGCCTTCCCGTGCCAGCCCTCCTGGTCGGCGACCTCGGAGCCGCCGTTGCCCTTGACGGTCCTCGCCACGATGAACGTCGGCCGGCCGTCGTCGGCCGCGGTCCGGTACGCCTCGTCGATCTGGGCCACGTCGTGGCCGTCGATCGCGAGGGCCGCCCAGCCGAACGCCTCGGCCCGGCGGACGAACACGTCGCCGTCCCAGCCGTGCATCGTGGGTCCGCGCTGACCGAGGCGGTTCAGGTCCAGGATGCAGGTCAGGTTCTCGGCCGCGTGGTGCGACGCGGCCTCCATCGCCTCCCACACGGACCCCTCGGCCATCTCGGAGTCCCCGATCAGCACCCAGACACGGCCCGGACCCTCGTCCATCCGCATCGCGAGCGCCATCCCCAGCCCGATCGCCGGGCCCTGCCCGAGCGAGCCGGTCGCCGCCTCGACCCACGGGAGCTCGGCACTCGGCGCCGGGTGGCCCTCGACGGGGGAGCCGAACCGCCGCAGCGACAGCAACAGCTCGTCGTCGATCGCACCGATCGCCTTGAGCGCCGCGTAGAGGACCGGGGCCGCGTGCCCCTTCGAAAGCACGAACCGGTCGTTCGCGACGTTGCGCGGATCGTCGACGTCCATACGCAGGTGCTCCGCGAACAGGACGGCGACCAGATGGGCCGCGGACAGGGACGAGGTGGGATGGCCGGACTTGGCGGCCGTCGTGGCCCGGATGCTGTCGACGCCGAGCTGTGCTGCCAGGTCGTTCCAGAGCTGTCGCCGATCGCTCACGGGCGCCGCCTCCCTCGGTCGTTCGAATCAGCCTAGCTGCCCACCTCTTCGACCATCCCGTGCGGGGTACCCTCGGAGGCGATCGATGACGACCTTCCGCCAGCTCGGCGTCTCCGAGCCGGTCGTGGCCGCGCTCGCCGATCGTGGGATCGAGGTGCCCTTCGCGATCCAGACGATGGTGATCCAGGACGCCACCGCCGGCCGCGACACGCTGGCCCGGTCCAAGACCGGCTCCGGGAAGACCCTCGGGTTCGCGATCCCGATCGTCGACCAACTGGATCCCGCCGTCGAGCGGCGACCCACCGCGCTCGTGCTGGTCCCCACCCGCGAGCTCGCGAGGCAGGTGCACGACGAGTTCGAGGACATCGCCCGGGCGAAGGGCCTCTCGGTGAAGGCCGTCTACGGCGGCACCAAGGTCAAGGAGCAGTCGAAAGGAGTCCGTTCGGCGCACATCCTGATCGCCACGCCGGGACGGCTGGACGACCTCGTCGAACGCCGGCTGATCGAGCTCGACGGCGTGTCGATCTTCGTCCTGGACGAGGCCGACCGGATGCTCGACATGGGTTTCCAGCCGCAGGTCGACCGGATCGTCCGGCACCTCCCGAAGGACCGGCAGACGATGTTCTTCTCGGCGACCCTCGACGGAGCCGTCGGTCGGATCGCGGCCATCTACACGCGCGATCCGATGCGACACGAGGTCCCCGACGGCGTGGGCCGGTTCGTGGAGGAGGCGGACCACCGGTTCATCCCGGTGGAGCCGCACGAGAAGGTCGAGACGCTCGCCCGGCTCGCATCGGAGGAGCCCGGCTCCACGCTCGTCTTCGTGAACACGAAGCGAGCGGTCGACGACCTGGCCAGGCGGCTCCGCGGGCTCCGGATCCCCGTCGTGGCGATGCACGGTGACATGACACAGCAGGCTCGCGAGCACGCGCTGCACCGGTTCGAGGAGGGGCACGTCGGACTGCTCGTGGCGACCGACGTGGCCGCGCGCGGGCTCGACCTGGAGCGGATCTCACTCGTCGTGAACTACGACCCGCCCCACGACGACAAGGGATACGTCCATCGCGTCGGCCGCACGGCACGCGCCGGCCGCGCGGGCACGAGCATCACCTTCGTGACCCCGCAGCAACTCGGCGACGTGAGCCGCATGGCCGCACGACTCGACCTGAGCGAGGAGTTCGAGCACGAGGGCATGAAGACCTCGCCGCCTCGCGTCGTGTTCAGCGGGGGAGCGAAGGGCCGGCGCAGCGGCCTGCGGCCTCGCCCCAGGCGCTAGCCGGCGGCGCCGTCCTCGACGACGCGCAGGCCCGAACGCCGGTGCATCGCGAGGATCTGCTGAGCGGGCACCGGCGGTGAGAAGAGGTATCACTGACCG
>DASQTT010000270.1:0-3421 GCA_035641735.1 Actinomycetota bacterium
GATCACACGCTGCGCGCCGAAGCGATCCTGGAAGCCCTCGGTGACCTTGAACGCGCCGCCGTACACGCCGATGTCCTCGCCGAGCATGTACACGCGCTCGTCGCGCTCCATCTCCTCCCACAGGCCCTCGGCGATCGCGACCAGGTACGTGGCCTGGCCGTCCTCCGTCCGCTTGCCGCGAGGCTCTGCGCCGTGCCCGGCGGCGCCCGCCTCGACCTGCTGGGACATCAGGAGTACTCCGTCGGGCCGCCGCGGCCCGGCTCGCTCGTCCAATAGGCGTCCTCGACCCAGAGTCCCTTCGCATGATCGTCGGGCTCCGGGAACGGCGAGGCCTGTGCGAACTCGTAGCCATCCTCGAACTCACGCTCGATCCGGGACTGGATCTCCGACAGGTCCTCCTCGTTGACCACGCCCTCCGACAGCAGTCGTTGCTCGAAGTTCTTCACGGGGTCCTTGTCCTGCATGTGCTCCTCGAGCAGCTCCTTCGGCACGTACTTCGCGGGATCGTGACCGGCGTGGCCGCGCCAACGCAGTGAGACCGACTCGATCAGCGACGGTCCGCCACCCGAGCGTGCTCGCTCCACGGCGTCGCGCGCAGCCGCCTCCACCTCCAGCACGTCGGACCCGTCGACCCGGATGCCCGGCATGCCGTAGGCGTCGGCGCGCTCGGCGATCGTGGGCACCGGGAACTCCAGCTCGTTCGGTGTGGAGTAGGCGTACCCGTTGTTGTTCACGATCCACACGACGGGCAGCTTGAAGATCGCCGACCAGTTCAGGGACTCGTGCCAC
The DNA here is from genome assembly GCA_035641735.1 of Actinomycetota bacterium. Lineage (GTDB taxonomy): Bacteria > Actinomycetota > UBA4738 > UBA4738 > HRBIN12 > JAJNBA01. The sequence goes on from DASQTT010000270.1 coordinate 790, forward strand.
CGGCCGTTCGACGTGGCCCCGTCGCCGCAGATCGCCATCGCCACGTTCGGCTCGCCGCGCCGCTGGTAGGCCCACGCGGCGCCGATCGCGACTGGGTACGCGATCGGCAGGTGCGACATCACGGTCCACGTCTTGTTTCCCGCCCAGTCGCCGATGTGGCTGTTGCCGTCGCGGCCACGCGTGTATCCGTCGATCCGCCCCCAGTACTGCGCCATCACGCGCTTCAGGTCGAGGCCCTTGGCCAGTTGCGCGGAGAGGTCGCGGTGCGTGGGGAACAGCGAGTCGTCGGGCCGGAGCGGGAGCACGACACCGACGTGGGTCCCCTCCTGTCCGCGCCCGGAGTAGATCGCACCGGGCAGCCGCCCCTGTCGGTACAGCGCCTCCATCCGCTCGTCGAAGTAGCGGCACAGCTTCAGCAGGTACAGGATCCGCTTGAGCTCGTCGTCGGGGAAGCGGTCCCGGCTCGTGCCTTTCGTTTCCTCTCGGGTCCTGGTCGTCGCCACGCGCGCTCCTCAGGGGGTGTGCAGGGGCTTGCCGGCGAGGGCCAGGTGCGCCTCGCCCAGACCCTCGGACAGGGTCGGATGGGGGTGGAACATCGCGGCCACCTCGGCGGGGACCGCCTCCCAGTTCGTGATCAGCATCGCCTCGGCGACGAGCTCGGTGACGTGGGGGCCTACCATGTGCACGCCGAGGACCGGGCCGCCGCCCTGCTCGGCGACGACCTTCACGACGCCGCCCTCGCCCTCGATGTTCGCCTTGCCGATCCCCCGGAAGTCGAGGTGTTCCGTGGCGAGCTTGTGCCCGGCGTCCTTGGCCTGGGTCGCGGTGAGCCCGACGCTCGCGATCTCGGGGGTGGAGTAGGTGACGCGCGGGATGTTCACGTAGTCGATCTCCGCCACCGACTCGCCGGCGATGCGCTCCGCGGCCGCGTAGCCCTCCGCGAAGGAGACATGCGCGAGCTGCAGCGGCGTCGCGGCAACGTCGCCGACTGCCCACACGTGCTCGACGTTCGTGCGGAGCTGCCCGTCGACGTTGACGAACCCCTTGTCGTGCATCGAGACGCCCGCCTCCTCGAGGCCGAGCCCTTCGGTCACCGGCCCGCGTCCGATCGCGACGAGGCAGATCTCGGCCGTCGCCTTCTGAGCCGAGGCGTCCACCTCGTAGACGACGTCGACGCCTTCGCTCGTCTCCGTGATCTCCTTCACCGACGCCGCTGCAACCGAGGCGATCCCGCGCCGACGGAACGCCTTCGCGACCTCGGTCGAGATGTCCTCGTCCTCGAGCGGCGCGATCCTGGGAAGGGCTTCCAGCACCGTCACCTCCGCGCCGAGGGACCGATACAGCGAGGCGAACTCGAGCCCGACCGCGCCGGCGCCGATCACGACCGCCGACGCCGGGATCCGGTCGAGGACCAGCGCCTCGTCGCTGGTCAGGATCCGATCGGTCACCTCGACGCCGGGCAGGAGGCGCGGCTTCGACCCCGTCGCGAGCACGATGTCGGCGCCTTCGATGCGGGTTCCGTCGACGTCCACGGCCGGGCCCTCGACGAGCTTCGCGGTCCCGCGCACGACCGAGATGCCGCGCGCCTTCACGAGTCCCGTGACGCCCTTGACGAGCTTGTCGACCACCTTGTCCTGGTAGCTCAGGACGGCGGACCAATCCGGATCTCCCGACGCCTTGATGCCCCATTCCATCGCGCGGTTGACGGTGTCCATGACTGCGGCCGATCGCAGCAGTGCCTTGGTCGGGATGCAGCCGCGGAGCAAGCAGGTGCCGCCCAGTCGTTCGTCACGCTCGATCATGGCGACGCGCTTGCCGAGCTGGGCTGCCCGGAGGGCGGTGGAATAGCCGCCGGTGCCGGCGCCGACCACGACTACGTCGTACGCGTCCGCCATCGGATCGAGTCTACCCGGCATCCCCCGCACGGCATTCGGCGCGGCGCTCTCGGACCCGCGCGGATACCATCCCGGTCCGATGGCCGAGGCGGGCGAGGGAGCCGAGGAGCTCAAGCGGACGCCGCTCGAGGATCTCCATCGATCGCTCGGCGCGAAGCTGGGTCCCTTCGCCGGCTGGCGGATGCCGATCGAGTACGAGGGCGCGCTGGCGGAGCATCGATCCGTCCGCGACCGGGTCGGGCTCTTCGACCTCACGCATCTCGGCAAGGTCGAGGTGACCGGGCCGGGCGCGCTCGGGATGCTCCAGCGCATGGTCACGAACGACCTCTCGCGGAGCGCGGTGGGGGAGGCTCAGTACAACCTCGTGTTGAACGAGGGCGGCGGGGTGATCGAGGACCTGATCGTCTATCGCCTCGGGCAGGAGCGCTTCTTCGTCGTCCCCAACGCGTCGAACGCCCCGAGGGTCCTGCGGATGCTGGAGGAGGAGAAGGCCGACGAGCCACTCCACCTGATCTACCACCAGGACTGGTGCTTCCTCGCCGTCCAGGGACCGCGGGCCGTCGACGTCGTGACCGGTCTGTTCCCGGAGGCGGCGGAGCTCACCTTCATGCGGTGCGTCGAGACGGAGTACCACCGGCGCCCGGTGATCGTGACCCGGTCCGGCTATACGGGCGAGGTCGGCTTCGAGCTCTTCACCTACCAGGACATCGCGGAGGCTCTGTGGGAGGAGCTCCTCG
>DASQTT010000271.1:0-10363 GCA_035641735.1 Actinomycetota bacterium
TGCACGACCTGACCCTGGCCGGCCGGTTCGCCAACCACTTCGCCCTGCTGTCGCACGGGCGGCTCGTGTCGAAAGGCTCGCGCTCGGACGTCTTGGATCCCGCCGTGATCGCCGAGCATTTCGGGACGAGCGTGCGGGTGATCGGGGACGGCGACGTCGGCTGGGCCGTGGTGCCGGTCACGGGGGAACCGTGATGCCGGATCCGGCGACACCTCCGACGGAGCCGCCCGAGCTCGCCCGCGCCCGCGTCCCCTCGCGCGTGCTCGTCCACACCGGGAACGGGAAGGGCAAGACCTCCGCCGCGATGGGGGTCGTGATGCGGGCGGTGGCGCGCGACTGGCGCGTGATCGTCGTGCAGTTCGTCAAGGACGGCCGGTGGCGGACCGGCGAGGAGTCGTCGGCGCGGTCGCTCGGCGTCGAGTGGTGGGCGGCCGGGGACGGGTTCACGTGGGATTCGACGGACATGGAGCGGACGGAGGCGGTGGCGCGCGCAGCCTGGAGCGCCGCGCGCGAGTTGATCGTGTCGGGGAAGCACCGGCTGGTCGTGCTGGACGAGATCACGTACCCGATCAACTGGGGTTGGATCGACGGGAGCGAAGTCGTCGAGACGATCCGCGATCGCCCGCGGCACGTGAACGTGATCGCGACGGGTCGGGACGCGCCGGCGCCGCTCTGCGACGTGGCCGACACCGTGACGGAGATGGCCAGCGTGAAGCACGCGTTCGACGAGGGCGTGAGCGCGATGAAGGGGATCGAGTACTGATGCCGATGACGCTGTTGCTCGGCGGCGCCCGGAGCGGGAAGTCGGACCTCGCGGCGCGCCTCGCCGCGTCGTCCGCCCGACCGGTCGTGTACGTGGCGACGGCCGAGGGTCGCGACGAGGAGATGACCGAGCGGATCTCGATGCATCGGGAAGCTCGTCCCTCCTCCTGGACGACGGTGGAGGAACCGTTGGCGCTCGCGCCGGCGATCCGTGGGGTTCCGGCCGAGTCGTTCGTCGTCGTCGATTGCCTGTCGCTGTGGGTGTCGAACGTGATGGAGGCCGGGATGTCGGAAGACGAGATCCTCGCGGAGGCCCGCGACGTCGCGACGACGCTCGCGGCGCGAGCCCGGTCGAGCGTCGTGGTCAGCAACGAGGTCGGGCTCGGGATCGTCCCGGTGAACGAGCTCGCCCGTCGCTACCGCGATGTGTTGGGCCGGGTGAACGTGGTGTTCGCGGCAGCGGCGAACGACGCCTACCTCGTGGTCGCCGGCAAGGCGTTGGCGCTCGTGGAACCGAGGCTCGCGTGACCGCCTCGCTCGACGCGGCGCTCGCCTCGATCGCCCCGATCGATGAGGCCATCGGGGCGGAGGCGGCCGTGCGGCTCGACGCCAAGACGAAGCCTCCCGGGAGCCTGGGGCGTTTGGAGGAGCTCGCATGTCGCCTCGCCGCGATCCGCGGAGCGCTTCCTACGGATCCGCTGCGCCCGGCGATCGTCGTCGCGGCGGCCGACCACGGCGTCTGGATCGAGGGCGTGAGCCCGTATCCGCAGGAGGTCACCGGCCAGATGCTGGCGAACTTCGCAGGCGGCGGCGCGGCGGTCTCGATCCTGGCGCGGCAGGCGGGGGCGCGTCTCGTCGTCGTCGACGCCGGGGTGATCAACTCGCCGGCGGTCGAAGGCGTCCGGTCGGCGGTCGTCGCCGGCGTTCGCGGGACGGGGAACATCGCGGTCGGCCCCGCGATGACCCGCGACGTCGCCGTGGGGCTGATCGAACGGGGGATCGCCCTCGCGCACGAGCTGGCCGACGAGGGCGCGGAGTTGGTGGCCGTTGGCGACATGGGGATCGCGAACACCACGTCGGCGAGCGCACTGTGCGCGGCGCTCCTGCCCGCGACGCCCGCGTCCGTGTGCGGTCCGGGGACGGGGCTCGACGCCGCCGGCGTGGTTCGCAAGGCCGACGTGGTCGCCGCCGCGCTGATCGCGAACGGCCTCGCCGGCGGGAACGGTCGCCCCGATCCCGTGCGCGCCCTGGCGGGAGTCGGGGGGCTCGAGATCGCGTTCCTCGTCGGAGTGATCCTGGGCGCCGCCTCGCGGCGGCGGCCGATCCTGCTGGACGGGATCGTCACGGGCGCGGCCGCGCTCGTGGCCGCGACGTTGGCGCCCGCGGCGACCGGCTCGATGATCGCGGCCACTCGGTCTCCCGAGCCGGGCCACGCCCTCGTGCTGGAGCGGCTGGGCCTCGAGCCGCTCCTCGACCTGGGGCTCCGGCTCGGCGAGGGTTCGGGCGCCGCGCTGGCCCTGCCGCTGGTGCGGTCGGCGGTCGCGATCCTGACCGAGATGGCGACCTTCGAGGGAGCGGGCGTCAGCCGTGCGTGACGGCGTGCGGTCCGCGATCGCGGCCCTCACGTTCCTCACTGCGGTCCCAGTGGGCCGCCGCGCCGCGATCACGCCCACCGATCTGCGCCGAGGCCTGGTCCTGTTCCCGATCGTCGGCGCGGCCGTCGGCGCCGCGATGGGGCTCGTGGTGTGGGGCACCGCGCAGGTGGTCCCACCGCTGCCGGCGGCGGTCCTGGGTGTGGCCGCCGGTGTGTTCCTGACGGGGGCGATGCATCTGGACGGCCTCGCCGACAGCGCCGACGGCGTCGGTGCCGCGCTGTCCGGACGGGATCCGAGAGACGTGATGGCGGATCCTCGGCTCGGCACGTTCGGCGGTGCCGCGCTGACGCTCGATCTCCTGCTGAAGGTGTCGGTCTTCGCCGCGTTCGCGACCCAGGCGCGGTTCCCGTGGGACGTGATCGCCGCGGGCGCCCTGGGACGGATGTCGATCCTCGGGCTGGCGGTCGCCCTTCCCTATGTGGGGCCGGACGACGGCGCCGGCGCCTGGACGGCCCGGCTCGATCGGCGCCGGTGCCTCGCCGCGCTCGGCATCGGCGCCGCCATCGCCGTCGCGACGTCCGGCCTCACGTCCCTCGCGATGGTCGCGGCCGCCGGAGTCGTCTGCGTCGCGGTGGGACGGTGGTCGACGCGTCACCTCGACGGGATGCGCGGCGACACCTTCGGCGCGGCCGCCGAACTCACGGAGACGCTCGTGCTCACCGCCGCGCTCGCCGCGTCATGAAGGGGCGCGCTACGACTGTTCCCGAGGCCCGCCGCCCTCCCCGCCTTCGCCGGAGCCGGTCTGCCGTCGGAGGTATCGCTCGATCTCCGAGGCGATCTCGTCGCCGGACGGCACCCGCTCCTCGCTCGCCAGCGACTCCAGGCGTCCGAGGTACTCGCGGGAGTCGTCGTCCTCGGCGATCGCCGCGTCGAGCCGTTGCCGCTGCTCGATCGCCTCGTCGGCCAGCGAGCCGAGCGGCATCGTGATGCCTAGGCGGCGCTCGAGGTGCTGCAGCAGCGCCAGCGTCGCCGGCGCGTACGCGTTCGTCCCCACGTAGTGGGGCACCTGCGCGTAATAGCCGATCGCCGGGATTCCCGCGCCGGCCACCGTCATCTCGATCGCCGACAGGGCCGCGGCCGGGACCCGCAGCACGCCGCCGGGTCCCTGCTGCTCACCGTCTCGCAGGATCGCTTCGGGGGAGGCCGTCGCCAGCACGGGGACCGGCCGAGTGTGCGGGACGGCCGCAGGGATCGCGCCGAGGCTGATCCACTCGATCACCCCGAGGCGCAGAACCAGCTCCAGCACGTCGATCCCGAGCTGCTTCCACTTGTAGTCGGGCTCCGGGCCGACCAGGACGAGGAGGTCGCGCCCCGCCACCTTCGCGTACCGAAGCACGATGTCGGGCCATTGCATCCGAGCCAGCACGCCGTCCACGACGTCGAGCACCGGGCGGCGTGCGCGATAGTCGTTCAGCGAGTCCACGTCGAAGGAGGCGACGACCTGGCCCTTCTCCGCCAGGTGGTTCGCGCACGCGGTAGCGGCGCCGGCGGCGTCGATCCACCCGTCGAACGCCGCGATCATCACCGGCGCGACGAGCGTCGGGACGGGGTCCGTCAGCCGATACAGGCTCACGCTCCGAGCATAGCCTCGGGCTCCGCCCGAGCCTCCCGGCCGCCTGCGACCGTACGAACGGTCGTGACCCGGCTCGCCGTAATCGTCGGTGCGCTCGCGTTGTGCTGCACGGCCTGCGCCGGTGACGTCATCGGCGACTATCCCTCGCCGCCGACGCCCGCGATCACCGCGTCGCCGAGCGCGGAGGAGGAGAACGACCCGGGGATCCTGGCGGAGATCGCGGTCGAGGGCAGCCCGTGCTTCCTCGCCGAAGCCGCCGGACGGGTCTGGGTGACATCGTTCGACGGCAACGAGCTGTCGGAGATCGACCCTCAGGCGAACGAGGTGGTCGACACGTACGCGATGCCGGAGGGGCCGTGCGGGATGGTCGTCACCGACGGAACGCTCTGGATCGAGAGCGGGGACACCCTGGTCGGGTTCGATCCCGGCCAGCGGGAGGTGGTCGACCGGGTGCGCGTCCCCGGCGGCGTCGTCGGCCTGACCACGTCGGCCTCCGGTCTCTGGGGGCTCAGTGGCCGGGACGACCTGATCCTGCAGCTGGATCCGCGATCGGGGCGCGTGATCGGCCGGGTCGAGGTCGAGGGTCCGTTGACCGGCCTGGCCGTGCAGGGGGACGACATCTGGACGATCTCCGGCCGTGAGGCCATCGTGCGGATCGATCCGGCCACGCACGAGGTCGTCGAGCGGTTCGCCCTCGACTCCTACGAGCCGGAGGGCCTCGCGATCGACGGGAACACGCTCTGGGTCTCGAGCTCGTTCGAGAGCGACGTGCTCCAAGTGGACGCACGCACCGGTCGGGTCGAGGACAGGACGACCGTGGACGCGTCGCTGTTCGGCGGCGTCATCGTCGGCGACTCCTACTGGGTATCCGGGAGCAACGGGACGATCTACCGGCTGGACGCCGAGAGCGGCGAGCTCGAGGACCAGATCGAGCTCGTCGGCTTCGGTCCGATCCCCGCGGCCGGGAACCTCTGGACCGTCGACTTCCTCACCGACGCCGTGTTCCGCCTCGACGAACCCGCGCCCTGAACGCCCGGTCTTTCGGCCGATGCGGGACCGTTCGGCGGGGGGGTACGCTTCGGACCGATGAGCGCCCCGAACGGCAACGTCTACCGTGTCCATCTGGCCGACCCGGGGGGTCGAACCACCGAGCTCGACGTCCCGGCCGAGGACTTCGAGCCGACGGAGCGCGGGATCGTGCTCGGCGGGACCACGACGATCCCCTGGCACCGGGTCCTCCGGTACACGCGCGAGCTCACCCAGCCGATCGATGACGCCTTCCGAACGCACACCGAGATGCGCGTCTGGATCGACGACGGAACGAGCGAAGGCGAGACGATCCAGCTCCGCGGCGATCGGTTCGAGCAGTCGGCGTACACGGTCGACCTCGTCCTCGAGCGAGCTCTCAACGTGGAGGCGGGCATCTTGCACCTGACGAAGATCCACGTCCCGTGGAACCGTGTCCTCGAGTTCGAGCGGGGACCCATCCCGGTCGAGGTCCCGGTCCGGCCCGACTGAGGCGTTCAGCTCTCTCCGCGTTCGGCGAGTACGGACTTCAGCGTCGACATCGCGTTCATCGCCGGCGGGAACCCCGCGATGGTGGCGGTCTGGAGGATCACCTCGCGGAGTTCGTCCGGCGTCAGTCCGGCCTTGAGCGACGCTCGCAGGTGTTGCGGGATCTGGGACGAGCGGCCGGTCGCGACGAGGGCGGCCACCGCCGCGATCTCCCGATCGCGCAGGCTGAGCGCCTCACGCGTGTAGACGTCGCCGTAGGCGATCTCCACGATCGCCCGGCCGAGGTCACCGAGACCCTCGACCGCCGCGAGCGCCTTCTCGTCGTGCACCTCGAGGAACCGCCGCCGTCCTCGCTCGTACCGCTCGTCGCTCACGCCGCTCCCTTCACGGTTCCCGGTCGGACCCGCAGCCCCTCGAGGCCGCGGATGATGTAGTTCGGTCGGAACCGAGGTTCCTCCACGAGCTCGAGCTCGGGGAACCGTTCCAGCATGGTGCGGAACGAGAGCTGCAGCTCCATCCGGCCGAGCGGCGCCCCCAGGCAGAAGTGGATGCCGGCGCCGAAGGTCAGGTGCGGGTTCGGTTTGCGGTCCAGCCGGAGCTCCTCGGGCCGGTCGAAGACCGACGGGTCGTGGTTCGCCGAGTCGAAGAGGAGTCCCAGCTCGGCGCCCTTGGGGATGCGCACGCCGTGGAGGTCGAACGGCTCGAGGACCCATCGCTCGAACATCGGCAATGGCGTCTGGAGGCGCAGGAGCTCCTCGACGGTGGACGGGATCAGCGAGAGGTCGTCGCGAAGCTCCTTCAGCCGATCGGGATGCCGGAACAGTGCCCACCAGCCCAGGAGGGTCGAGTTCACCGTCGCCTCGTGCCCGGCGTTCAGCAGGAGCGCGCACGTCCCGACGAGCTCGTCCTCCGTCAGCGTCTCGCCCTCGTCGATCACCTGGACGAGCCCGGAGATCAGGTCGTCCCCCGGATCCGTGCGCCGTTCGCGCGCGAGGCCTCGCAGGTAGGCGGCGAACTCGCCGCTCGCACGGACTGCTGCCTCCTGACCCTCGATCGTGGGGTTCAGCTCGTACATCTTCACGATGTCGCCCGACCACGGGCGAAGGAGGTGCCGGTCGGCATGCGGTACGCCCAGCATCTCCGCGATCACCGTGACCGGGAGAGGCTCGGCCAGCGCGGGCAGCAGGTCGACCTCGCCGGCCCCTGCGATCCCGTCCACCAGCTCGTCGACGATCGCCTGGACCCGCGGACGGAGGTTCTCGACGAATCGAGGGGTGAACGCCTTCGCCACGAGCTTCCGCACGCGTGTGTGGTCGGGCGGCTCCATGTCGAGGATCCCGGCGTTGATCAGATCCCAGAAGGGATCGTGCCAGTCGGGCGGGCCGGGCCGACCCATCTCCTCGTACGTCGCGACGTGGAGGTACGTCCGGCCGAAGCGTCGATCGCGGAGCAGCGCGTCGACGTCCGCGTAGCGGGAGACGAGCCAGTGATCGGTGGGCTCGTCGTAACGGACGGGAGCGAGCTCACGGAGCTCCGCGTAGTCGGCGTACGGGTCCGCGATGAACCCGACGTCGCCCGGCGCGAAGCGCATGGACCGACGATACCGAGGGGCGTGGGGGCACCGTGGTCGGGGATCGGCGCCGTGACCGTCGGCTCCGTCGCCGGGTCCGCCTTTCGGTCGATCCGGAGCACCTCGACCCCGAGGTACGCGTCGGCGGTGTACTCCTACGCACCGGCCGACGTGGGGCAGTTCCCCTGTCCATGGACGGGCGTCACCGTCGCATACGCGTCTCTCCGGGGGTCCGTGGGAGACGAGTAGGCGGCCCAGGTCGATCCGTTCGCGGGCAGGTAGAAGCCCACCTGCCGGAGGCGCTTCAGCGAGCGGGCGGTACCCGTCGCCGCGCGGGCCAAACGGCGCCTGCATGAGGAGCTTCTCATCCGGGTAGGGCTCGAGGAGCGACCCTCTCAGGAGGTGAGGCTCGATGGCTACGCGCAAGCAAACGCAGGCCGCGAAGCGGAACATCAAGAGCGCGCAGCGCGCCGCACGGAAGCGGCGCACGATCGCGAACCTGCCGAAGTCGGTCCGACAGGATCTGGGCCGCCAGGCGGCGAAGGCGCGGAAGCGGGGCGGTGCGCCCGGACGGGCGCTCGAGGACCGGACCCGCGAGCAGCTCTACGAGCAGGCGAAGAAGGAGGGCGTCCCGGGCCGATCTCGGATGGGGAAGTGGGACCTGATCAAGGCCCTCAGACGCTCAGGCTCGAGGTAGCTCGACGTAAGCGAGAACCGGTCGTTCAGACCGGCGGTCGCTCGGTCCCCGGGCGGTTCGCCTGGCCACCCTCCTCCTCGAGGTCGGCCATCGTCTCGGCACCACCCTCGAGCGGCGCCATATCCTCCTCGGCCTTGTCCTCGTCGGGGGCGCCCTCGGGGATCGACGCCCTGGTCGCGGGGTCGTCGCCGAGTTCCTCTTGGGCCAGCTCGGCCTCCTCCGGCTCTCCGACGCCCATCGTGTCGCGCTCGCGATCGCTCATCGGTCCTCCTCCTTCCGACGTGGCGGTACCCGTAGCCGCTGATGGCCACACGTCGCCGTTCACGCCTGCCAGTCGAACGACAGCGGCCTCCCCAGGAAGGCGGCCAGGCGTGCGGCCTCCGCCTCGGCGCCCTTCCGAACCCAGGCCGGTTGGCGCGCGAACGGCTCGACCACCACGGCGACCCGTCTGGCGGTCGTCGCATGTTTCCACACTCCTTCGATCCGCCCGTCGACGGCGAGCACCGGCGACACCCAGCCGGCCTGCCGATGGACGCGATCCCGGAAGCCACCCGGCATCAGCCGATCTGAATGCTTCGTCGAGCCGATCACGTACTGATCGAAACCCGGCAGCAGCCGGACCGTGCGCGTCGGCTCGGCGGAGGCGACCGCCTTCTCGTCTTCGGCGAGCACCCATGCATGCGTGCCCTCGACGTCGAGCATCACCACCTCGTCCCCGAGCGAACGGATCACCGCCTCCGTTTGCGCGGGCGACAGCGCCCCCCACCACCGTGCCACCTCGTCCGTCGAGGCCGGGCCGTACCCAGCGAGGAAGCGGCGAACGACATGCCGGCGCGCTTCCTCCGGCTCCGGTCCATCGGTCTGGATGCCGAGCCACGAATGAGGGTTCGTGAAGCGGACGCGTTGGCCGTCGCTCGGCGCGAAGCAGAGCATCCCCTCGTAAGAAGCCGGCTTGAGGAGTCCTCCCCAGCTGTGCAGGAGTGCCGCGTCGTAGCGCTTCGAACGAGTCCTCCTTCGCACCGCGATCGCGAGCTCTTCCCGAGTCAACTCGGCACCGTGCAGCACCTCCCCGATCGTCGTGATCAGCCGGTCCATCGTGGAGGAGCTCACGCCGTAATGGCGAGCCCAGCTCTCGCGGCGGAAGTGAGCATAGGTGCGGAGAGCGGAGGCCCAGAAGGGGTGTTCGGTAGCGGAGAGCAGGTGGAGCGTCCCCCGCATCGCCCAGAGCTTCACGAGGGATCGCTCGGACCACAGCGCGTTCGCGAGGTCCCCGACCTGCAGCCCGTCGACCCGCGCCCAGAGCGTGAGCTCGGCCGAGGACATCACCTGCGCGTGAAGACCACAGAGGTCCGAGACGACGTCCAGCATGCGGCGGCGCGGGACGCGGCGAGCGAGGTGATGTCGGGACGCGCGCCACGCAGCGACCTGACGCCAGCGGAGCCCGGAGGCGCGCCGGGTCACCGAGGCTCGTTGCCGGGGCGCCACTTGATGCTGCAGCCGACGCTCGGCCGCTGGTCCTCCGGGACGGGTCGTCCCTCGAGGACCGCGGCGATCGCCGCGCGGAGGTCCTGACCGGTCACCGGAATGTCGTTGCCCGGGCGGCTCCCGTCGAGCTGCCCGCGGTAGACGAGGCGGCGATCCGCGTCGAACAGGAAGAAGTCAGGCGTGCACGCGGCCGTGTACGCCTTCGCGACCTCCTGCGTCTCGTCGAACAGGTAGGGGAAGACGTAGCCGGCCTCGACGGCCTCGGCCGCGAGGCTTTCCGGCGCGTCCAGCGGGTACGCGTCCGGGTCGTTCGAGCCGATCGCCACGATCCCGAGCGGCGAAGACGCGAACTCTCGACCGAGCTCGGCCAGCGTCGGCCGGACGTGGGTCACGTACGGGCAGTGACGACAGATGAACATCACCAGGAGCGCCGATCGATCTTCGAAGTCCGCGAGCGTCACCGTCCGGCCCGAGACGACGTCGGCGATCGCGAAGTCCGGCGCCTCGGTCCCGAGCGGCAGCATCGTGGAGGTCACCGCCATGCGGTCCATGCTACGCAGGGTGCTTCGTGATGACGACGTCAGCCGGACGCTCGCGGGAACCACACCGTGATCGATCCCCCGTCCTCGCCGAGCGTCCGGAGGTACGCGTAGGAGGCCGACGCTGCGCGCAACGCCGCGTCGAGGTCCACGCTCCAGAGGCACTCCGTGGAGGTGGGTGTCCACGCCGCGTCCCGCTCCCAGTCGCCTGGGCCCAGCACCGTGATGGCGACGTAGTCGCCGAGCGCGACGCCGTCGGGCGCGGCTCTCCCTCGACGGATACGTTGCTGGCGCTCAGCGTGAGCTCGCCGAGCACGTCGTGGTGGAGCAGGCCGACGACGATCAGCTCGCCCAGCAGCCGGATGAACGGCTCGTCGAGGACGTCGACGTCCGACAGGAGCGGCGGGCGCTCGACGCGCATGTACGCGTGCGCGTTCAGCAACGCCTCGAGGTCGACCCGCCGCGGTTCCACGGCGCCCGAGGCTACGCGGCGAGGCCCCGGTCCTTCAGGAGGTCGATCATCGTGCGAGCGTCGCGGATCGCGGCGCCGGTCGGGTCGTTGTTGAA
>DASQTT010000272.1:0-2223 GCA_035641735.1 Actinomycetota bacterium
ACGCCGTGCATCACCTTCTTGAGGTGGTGGCCCTCCGACCCGACGGCCGCCACACCCAGCTCCGCACGCTGCCACATGTCCTGGTATCCCGTCTCGGCCACCGCCACCTGGAAGGTCGACCGGATGCCGTTCGCGAGGGTCTTGATCACGTGGCGCTTCTCCTTCAACGATCCGCACGCCGGGATCCGGAGATCGAGCCGGAGAGCGGCGACCAGCATCAGGAGGAGATCTGGCGGGCGACCTCCTCGACCTCGAAGGCCTCGATCACGTCGCCCTCCTTCACGTCCTGGAAGTTCTCGAGCCCGATCCCGCACTCGAATCCTTCGCGCACCTCGGCGACGTCGTCCTTGAACCGGCGGAGCGATCCCACGCGGCCCTCGTAGACGACGACGCCGTCGCGGATCAGGCGCACCCGCGAGTTCCGGCGGATGGTCCCTCGGGTCATATAGCACCCGGCGATCACCCCGAGCCTCGGCACGCGGAACGTCTGGCGGATCTCCGCCTCGCCGACGATCGACTCGCGTTCCTCCGGCTTGAGCATGCCGGAGAGCGCCGCCTTCACGTCGTCGATCGCGTCGTAGATCACCCGGTACAGCCGGATGTCCACGCCTTCCTTCTCGGCGAGCTCGCGAGCGTTCGCGTTCGGGCGGACGTTGAACCCCACGACGATCGCGGCGGCCGTCTTCGCGAGGTCGACATCGTGCTCGGTGATCGCGCCGGCGCCGGAGTGCACGATGTTCACGCGGACCTCGTCCTGCGGCAGCTTCAGGAAGGCGTCCGTCAACGCCCCCAGCGAGCCCTGGACGTCTGCCTTCACGACGAGGTTCAGCTCGGGGATCTCCTGGCGCTCCTGGCGCCGGAGGAGTTCCGTGAGCGACGCGGGCCGCTGGTTGACCACCTCGGCCGACCGAACGCGCGCCTCACGCTCGGCGGCGACGTGACGGGCCTCACGCTCGTCGTCGACCTCCCGGAACTCGTCCCCGACGTTGGGGACCCCGTTCCAGCCGAGCACCTGCGCGGGCTTCGCCGGCCCGGCCACGCCGAGCGGCTGCCCGTTCTCGTCGACCATCGCGCGCACCTTGCAGTGGGTGATGCCGCAGACCAGGGAGTCCCCGACCTCGAGCGTCCCCTTCTGCACGAGCACGGTCGCCACGGGCCCGCGCCCCTTGTCGAGGTGCGCCTCCAGGACCGTCCCTCGGGCGCGCCCGGTGGGATCGCCCTTGAGCTCCGCGAGGTCGGCGACGATCAGGACGGTCTCGAGCAGGCCCTCGAGGTTCGCGCTCGTCTTGGCCGAGACGTCGACGAACTCGGTGTCGCCTCCCCACTCCGACGGCACGATGCCCCGCTCCACCATTTGGGTCCGCACGCGGTTCGGATCCGCCTCCTCCTTGTCGATCTTGTTGACCGCCACCACCACGGGCACGCCGGCCGCCTTCGCGTGGTCGAGCGCCTCGACGGTCTGCGGCATCACGCCGTCGTCGGCGGCGACGACGAGCACCGCGATATCGGTGATCTGAGCGCCGCGGGCGCGCATCGCGGTGAAGGCCTCGTGGCCGGGCGTGTCGATGAACGTGATCTCCCGCCCGTTGACGTGGGCTTGGTACGCCCCGATGTGCTGCGTGATCCCGCCGAACTCTCCCGAGACGACGTCGGTCGTGCGGATCGCGTCGAGGAGCTTGGTCTTCCCGTGGTCGACGTGCCCCATCACGGTGACCACCGGAGAGCGGGGCACGAGCTCGGACTCGTCGACATCCTCCCCGAGCTCCTCCGCTTGGAGCTCGTCCTCCATCCCGACGATCTCCACGTGATAGCCCAGCTCGGATCCCAGGGTCTGGAGGGCTTCGTCGGACAGGGACGTGGTCGCGGTGACCATCTCCCCCGCCATGAACAGGATCTTCACGATGTCCGCAGGCGATCTGTTGGTCTTCTCCGCGAAGATCTGGGGCGTCGAACCCCGCACGACCTGCAGGATCGGCCCGGCGGCGGGCGCGGCGGGGGCGGCTCCATCGGGGACGGCAGACAACGGGGCGGGGGTCGCCGGCACTGCGGCTGGAGCCGCCGGCTCCGCGGCGGTCTCGGGCTCCTCGGTGGGGGCGGGCTCCGCGTCGGGGACGGCGGCCACCTTCGGGGCCGCCTTCGGCCTCGGCTTGACCTTGGGACGTGGCTTGGGCGGCGGCTCCATGACCTGGCGCGACTTCGCGGGCTTCGTGACCTTCCCGCCGG
>DASQTT010000273.1:0-10533 GCA_035641735.1 Actinomycetota bacterium
CCGGCTCGCTGGAGGCGCTCTTCTCGGCCGATGGCGCGGCCGTGCTCGTGGACGAGCGGCCTGCGCCCGAGGCGTGGAGCGAGGGGACCAGGGTCCTCGTCGAAGGCAGCCGGGCGATCGGGTTCGGCAAGGAGCTCGAGTCCCCGGCGATCGACTGCGGCGGCTTCGTGCTCTCCCCGGAGATCTTCCGTCATCAACGCCTCGCGGCGAGGAACGGCGACGCGTCGCTGTCAGCTGCCGTGTCGTCGTTCGCCGGCTCCGAGCGGCTGCAGGCCGTCCGGCTGCCAGACGGGAGCTGGTGGCACGACGTGGACACGCGTGAAGACGTCCGTATCGCCCGGGGCATGCTCCGCCGCTCGCTCGTGAAGCCTTCCGACGGGCCGGTGTCGCGGCTCCTGAACCGCCCGATCTCGACGCGGCTCTCGGTCGCGGTCGCGGCGCTCCGGCCGTCCCCGGACCTCGTCTCCGCGCTCGCGCTCCTGATCGGGATCCTCGCGACGGCCGCACTCGCCGGCGGCTGGGGGATCGTGGGTGGCGTGCTCGTCCACGTGGCCTCGATCGTCGACGGGATGGACGGTGAGCTCGCGCGCCTGCTGCTGCGCGAGCGGCCTCTCGGCGCGTTCCTCGATGGCATCGCGGACCGGCTCGCGGACGCCGCGATCGTGGCGGGGGTCGGGGTCTGGGCGCTCCAGGCGTCGGACGGACCCCTCGTCGTGTGGCTCACGATCGGGGCGACGGCCGGCTCGCTCCTCTCGATGGCCTCGAAGGATCGGATCGCGGCGCTCGGCCTGCGCCTGCCCGTCGAACGCGGACCGGCCCACGCCTTCGGGGGTCGCGACAGGCGACTGCTTCTCGTCACGATCGGAGCGATCGCCGGACAGCCGCTCCTGACGCTGATCGCGGTCGCGCTGGTATCCGCGATCTCGCTTGCGTTCAGGGCGCTGTCGGTCAGTCGTCGGAGGATCTAGCAGGACCCACCCGGTAGAGGCGCCAGCCGTCGGGCACGCCCTTCAGCTCGTGCTCGCCGGCGTCCTGGAACGAGAGCCCGCTCCCGGCGACCAGGTGCTTCACGGTCTCGGAGACGAAAACCTCCGACGGTCCGGCCGCCGCCCCAACACGGGCTCCGATCGCGACGGCGATCCCGCCGACCTTCCCGTCGATCGTCTCGACCTCGCCGGTGTGGACGCCCGCGCGGACCTCGATCCCGAGCGGCGCCACCGCCTCGATGATCGACGTCGCGCAGCGGACCGCTCGCGCCGGGCCGTCGAACGTCGCGAAGAACCCGTCCCCCGCCGTGTCGATCTCCACACCGCGGTACCTGGCGAGCTGGCCGCGGACCAGCCGGTGGTGTTCCTCGACGAGCTCCTTCCACCGACGATCGCCGAGCGCCGCGGCCTTCTCGGTGGAGCCCACGACGTCGGTGAACAACACGGTCGCCAGCGCCCGGTCGAGCTCCGCCTCGACCTCGCCGAGGGCGACCACGAACCGCTCGACCTCGTCGACGATCGCATCCGGATCGCCGACCCACGGCAGGTGCTCACGTCCCGGCAGCTCGACGAGCTTCGAGCCGGCGATCCGCGCGGCCATGTCTCGAACGTCCTCGATCGGGAAGTCGAGGTCGCCGAGCTTCGCGATCACGAGCGTCGGGACGTGGATCGACGGAAGGACGTCGGTCGCGTTGATCTCGCGGTTCATGCGCTCGAGGGCGACGGCGGCGCCCGGGCTCGCCGACGTCCGCATGTACGCGGCGAACCAACGGACGAGGTCCTCGTCCGACTCGTGCCCCGGCGCGCCCCACCCGGCGATCTCGCCGCGCGCGAACTCGGTCGTGCCCCACTGCTGCTCCGTGCGCGCGAGGTACGTCGCCGGGTCCTCCTTGTACGCGGGCGCGCGGACCGTGAAGTCGGCCACGGTCCCGTAGAGGAGCAGGGCGATCGTTCGCTGCGGATAGGTGGCCGCGAACACCATCGACATCGGGCCGCCCTCCGAGACGCCGAAGACGACCGCGCGCTCCGACCCGGCGGCGTCCATCACCGCGCGCACGTCGTCCATGCGCGTCTCCAGGTCCGGGAGCCTATCCTGCGGCACCCGGTCCGAAAGGCCGACGCCACGTTTGTCGAACAGGATCAGCCGGGAGAACGACGCGAGGCGCTCCAGCATCCGCGCGAACCTCGGCTCGGCCCACATCGCGTCGATGTTCGTGACCCAGCCCATCACGAAGACCATGTCGATCGGGCCGTCGCCGGCGACCTGGTACGCGACGTGCACGCCGTCGGTGGTCTTGGCGTATCGGGTCTCGGGCGCCGTCACGTCATCCGGAGCGTCATGACGTGACGGCCGATGTCCGTCCCACCCGGTCGGCCCGGTCCAACCACGGCTTCGCCTGGAGTCCCTGGAAGATCGCGCGGGCCTCGGGCACGAGCGGTCCCGCATCGTCACGGCGTCCTCGCTCTTCGAGCCACTCGGCGTACTCGAGCAACACGACGGCGAGCCGGAACGGCGCCTCGATCCGGCGGAACGCGCCGATCGCGTCCCCGAACAGCCGTTCCGCATCCTGGTCCGAGCGATCGGGCAGTCGCGCCTCGATCCGCGCGGCGTGCCCCTGGTAGAACGGCGTTCGGCGGCCGAGGGCATGCGATCGAACGATCGCGAGGATCTCCTCGACCTTGCCGTGGTCCTCGAGCCGGAGCGCTGCCTCGAGACCGATCGCGAACGACTCCTTGACGCACGAATGGCCGTACGACAAGGCTTCGCGCTCGGCCATCGCGTCCTCCGCGAAGCGGAGCGCTTCCTTCGGGTCGCCGTCGGCAAGGTGCAGGGTCGCGGCGCCGCACGCCCACTCGGCGACGTCCTGGACATCGGCCGACTCCGGCATCTCGGCGAACCGCTCGAGGCGCCGCGCGGCGGCCGCGAGGTCGCCGCGGTGGACCTCGACCGCCGTGCCGTACGCGACGTAGCCCTGGTTGAAGCCGAGCCGTGACCGAGTGAACTCGTCCGGTGGGATCTCCTGCAGCGACGCCATCAGCTCGTCCCACAGTCCGAGGGCGTACTTCGGATAGACGTGACCGAGGAGCGAGAACTCCCACAACCGGTTCCCGACCCGCCGGGCGAGCGCCACGCCTTCCCGGACGAGCCGATCGGCGTCCGTGTACCGGTCGGTCGCGTCGGCGAAGTCGACGAGGTTGTTGTAGGCGCGGAGCGCCGCCGACGGCTTGTCGTGCTGGAGCGCGATGGTGAGAGCGAACTGCAGCAGTGCCGTGGCTTCGTTCGAGCGGCCGTCGTTCAGCAGGATCAGCGACTTCGTGTTCATCGCCTCCGACAGCACCTCGGGGATGTCGAGTGCCTCGGCGATCTCGAGGGCGCGGTCGACCCGTGCGAGACCGGCGTCGTCGGCGCCGGCGAAGTACGAGTATCGGCCGAGTTGAGCGGCCAGCTGCGCGAGGTCGGCGTTCGGTTCCTCGTCGGCCAGCACGCGGTACGCGGACTCCATCATCTCGAGGGCGTCGGTCCCCCTGCCCTGCGACCACATCGCGTCGCCCAGCCGAGCCGATACACGGGCGGCCGGGAGCTTCGCGCCCTCGGCCTCGAAGAGCTCGATGGCTTTCCGGAAGTGACCGACCGCGGGCTCGAGGTCGAGGTGCGCCACCGCCATCATGCCGGCGCGTTCGTGCAGCTCTGCCGCGGAACGGCGGTCGCTCGCGAGCTCGATCGCGCGCTCGGCGTAGCGCTGGGCCTCCACGTTCGCACCGAGGGATGCCGCTCGTTCGCTCGCTCGACGGAGCGTGTCGAGAGCGTCCCGCCGGATCGCCTCGGCGTCTTCGTCGTCCGGCGCGGCGAGGTACGCGTCGAGGAGGTGCGAGGCGACGACCTCGACGATCTCGTCCTCGTCGGCCACCGACCGCAGGTAGGCCGCGGCCGCGACGTGCCGCGCCTTCCGCTCGCGCCTCGACATCGTGTCGTAGGCGACCTTCTTCACGAGGTCTTGGAGGAACCCGTATTGGCCGCGGTCGGAAAGGAGCGGGTCGACCGAGATCGACAGGACCTCCTTGCGGACGAGCGAGCCGAGGAGCCGGGAGACTTCCTCCCCGTCGAGACCGGTGATCGCCACGAGGCCCTGCTTCGTGAACGTCCTTCCCATCACCGCCGCGTCCTGCAGCAGGCGTCGCTCCTCGGGTTCGAGACCGTCGAGGCGCGCCGCGATCAGCGCCTGGAGCGATTCCGGCACCTCGAGGGTCTCGATGGATCCTTGGAGGCGGAAGCCGCCGTTCTCGCGGACGAGGATCCCTCGGTCGATCAGCATGCGCACCGTCTCGACCGCGTAGAAGGGGATGCCCTCGGCTCGCTCGAGGATCCGCTCGCGCAGCTCGTCCGGCAGCCCGGGGATGGGGTCGCTCAACAGGGAGCCCATCTCCTCGCTCGGCAGGGGCTCCAGGAAGATCGAGGTGAAGTTCCGCGTCTGCGAGCCCCATGCCGGTCGTCGCTCGGCGAGCTCCGGCCGCGCGAGCGTCAGGACGAAGATCGGGCGGTCGCGCGACCACTCCGCGAGGTACTCGATGAAGTC
This sequence comes from Actinomycetota bacterium, assembly GCA_035641735.1. GTDB lineage: Bacteria > Actinomycetota > UBA4738 > UBA4738 > HRBIN12 > JAJNBA01. The sequence continues at coordinate 4,562 of DASQTT010000273.1, forward strand.
GAGCAGCGCGCTGTCGGCCCAGTGGATGTCCTCGAACACCATGACCGACGGCCCCTCGTCGGCGAGCCGCTCGAAGTAGATGCGGCAGGCGGCGAAGAGGTTCTCCTGGTCGCCGAGTCCCCGGTCCTCGAGTCCGAGGAGGTGCGCGAGTCGCGGCGCGACGAACCGTCGCTCGGTCTCGTCGGAGATGTGCTGGTCGATCGACGCGGTCAGCTTCCCGACGGCCGACGACGAGTCTTCGTCCTCCAAGATCCCGGCGCGACCTCGGACCATCTCGGCCAGCGCCCAGAACGCCACGCCCTCACCGTAGGCGAGGCAGCGCCCCTGATGCCACCAGACGTCTTCGACCAGGCCGTCGATGTACTTGTTGAACTCCCAGACGAGGCGCGACTTCCCGATCCCCGCGACGCCCTGAACGGAGGCGAGGTGCACTCGGCTGTGCTCGGCCGAGTCGTGAAACAACTCCTTGATCATCCGGAGCTCGCGGGCGCGGCCCGTGAACGGCGGCTCCAGGAACGTCCCGCGCGCGGTCGCCGCGCGGCGGAGACCGACGACGCGGGACGCGCGCCACAGCTCGATCGGGGTCTCCTTGCCCTTCAGCTCGTGCGAGCCGGCGGGCTCGTAGGCGATCACGCGGTCGGTGGTCCGCATCGTGGACTCGCCGACGAGGACCGCGCCGGGCGGCGCGACCGACTGGATCCTGCTGGCGGTGTTCACCATGTCGCCGGCGACCATGCCCTGTCCCTGCGCGCCGAGGTTCACCGCCGCCTCACCGGTCAGGACGCCGGCCCGGGCTCGGAGATCCGGGGCGCCGATCTCGACGCCGAGGTCCCTGACGAAGGCGGTCAGCTCCAGGGCGGCGCGGACGGCGCGCTCGGCGTCGTCCTCGTGCGCGATCGGCGAGCCCCACACGGCCATCACGGCGTCGCCGATGAACTTCTCGACGATGCCGGCGTAGCGTTCGACGATGCGGCGGCTCTCGTCGAAGTAGCGAGAGAGGAGCTCTCGAACCTCCTCGGCGTCACGCGACTCGGAGAGCGTCGTGAAGCCGACGAGGTCGGCGAACAGGACGGAGACGAGCCGCCGCTCGGTCGTGGGGACCCGGGCAGCGCCAGCGCCTGCCGCGGCGGTCGCGGACACGGGCACCGTGGCGAGCCCGGTGCCGCAGCTCCCACAGAAGCGTTGCCCGGGCGGGTTCGAGCTGCCGCACGAGGCGCAGATCGCGGCGAGGGCGGCGCCGCAGTTGCCGCAGAACCGCTGGCCCTCCGGGTTCTCGCTCCCACACTTCGGGCAGGCCATCCCGTCTCCCCCTCGACGCGAACCGGAAGGGTACTCCGAGCGTCCGCGCGACCGCTGCAGTCAGCTCCGAAGCCTCGCGACGGCGAGGGCGACCGCGTCGTCGACGGAGAGCCTCCGACCCTTCGCGGCCTCGGCGGCCGCCACTTCGTCCCCGAGCGCGGTCGCGATCGCCACTCGGGTCGGTTCGTTCATCTCGGCGATCCAGTTCTCGGCTCCCAGGTCCATGCCGAGCTCCTCGAACGCCGCCTCCCAAGCGGCGAGGAGGCGTGCGGCGGCCGCCGGCTCGTTCCGCAGCGCGAGCGCCCGGGCGAAGCGGCACAGGATCAGCGCGCCGTTGTACCGGTCGGGCATGTTGGACCCTTCCCGATGGAGCCGGTGCGCCGTCTCCAGCTGTTCGACGACCCCTTCGTCCAGCTGACCCGCCTCGAGCGAGTACATCGCGAGCACGGAGAGGGATCGGGCCTCCGCGTACCGATCGCCGGTCTCCCTCGCGTCCCGGACGTTCTGCTCGTGCAGCTGCCTCGCGCCGTCGAGGTCGCCGAGGCTCTCATGGGCCCACGCGAGGCGCTGTCGCGTCCGCAGCACGTGGTACGGATCACCCAGCTCCTCGAACAGCCGCATGCCCTCCTCGAGACGGGCTCGGGCGTCGGACCACGCGTCCTGGAACGCGAACGCGATGCCGATGATCAGCAACGAGTACGCGGTGCCCCATGTGTCGCCGAGCGATCGGTGGAGCGCGAGCGCCTCCTCGGCCAGGCGCTGCGCCTCCGACGGCTCGCCGATGTCGGTCACGATGTCGGCCAGCCCGGTGAGGGCGCGCGCGCGAGCCGACGACGCGGAGGCGTCGTGACCGAGCGCCCGCTCGAGCTCCCGCCGACCTTCCGGGAGCGGGCCGCGGAACGACCAGAAGTGCCACCACGCCGCGCAGACCCTGAGCTGGAGCTCGTACGCCCCGATCGTCTCGAAGTGGTCCAGCGCCGCTCGGACGTTGTCGCGGTCCGGTTCGAGTCGGTCGAGCCAGGCGTCGTCCTCGTGGCGGATGTGCGGTTCGGCCTCCTCGGCCGTCGCGAGGAAGTGCTCGGCGTGCCGACGGCCGATCTCGTCGGCTTCGCCGGAGGCCCGGAGCCGCTCCAGCGCGAACTCCCGGATCGTCTCGTACATCCAGTACCGGTCGTTCGTCCGTCGGACGAGGCTCTTCTCGACGAGCGACTGGAGGTCGTCGAGGTCGGCCTCGGCCACCGCCTCGGCCGAGTCAAGGGTGCAGCCGCCGGGGAAGACCGCCAGGCGCGCGAACAGACGTTGCTCCGCCGGGTCGAGGAGGTCGTGCGACCACCCGATCGTCGAGCGCAGCGTCCGCTGGCGCGGGTCGGCGTCGCGGCCGCCGGTGAACAGATCGAGCCGCTGCCCGAGCCGGTCCAGGATCCCGGCGGGCGTGAGGAACTTCGCCCGGGCGGCGGCCAGCTCGATCGCGAGCGGCATCTCGTCGAGCGCGCGGACGAGGCGCCGCACCGCGTCGTCGGGCTCCTCGAGGCCGGCCCGGGCGACGAAGAGCTCCACCGCGTCCGGCTGGGCGAGCGGCGCCACCGGGTACTCGACCTCGCCGCGGACGCGCAGCCGCTCCCGGCTCGTCGCGACGATCGCGAGGTTCGGGCAGGCCTCGACGAGGTCGGCGAGGGCCGGCGCCGCGTCGATCACCTGCTCGAGATTGTCGAGGACGAGGAGCATCTCGCGTTCGCCGACGTGGTCGGCGAGATCGTCCTGCGCGCCGATCGTCTTCGCGATCTCGTCGGTGACGAGGGCGGAGTCTCGGATCGGCGCGAGCTCGACCCAGAACGTGCCGGCCTTGTGATCGCCGACGAGCTCTGCCGCGGCCTCGATCGACAGGCGGGTCTTGCCGGAACCGCCGGGTCCGGTGAGGGTGACCAGACGGGCACCGTCGTCGCGGATCAGGGTGGTGAGGGCTCGGACCTCGTGCCGGCGACCGACGAACGAGCTGGCGGGTCGCGGCAGGTTCGTGTTCGAGATCGTCTTCAGCGGCGCGAATCGCTCGGCCCCGAGCTGGAAGATCGGGACCGGGCGGTCGAAGTCCTTGAGGCGGTGCTCACCGAGGTCGAGCAGCGCTTCTTCCGCGAGGGCGGCCGCCGCGCGGACGGCTTGGGAGACCAGCACCTGGCCGCCGTGGCCGGCGGCGCCGATCCTCGCGCCCAGATGGACGTCGTGGCCGACGTAGCCCTCGGGTCCGAGGTGCGGCGTCCCCGTGTGCATCCCGACGCGGACGTGGATCGGGCCGGGTCGGAGCGCCTCGCGACCCTCGTCGGCCGCAGCCACGGCCTCGCGCGCGTCGGGGAACGCGTAGAAGAACGCGTCGCCCTGGGTGTCGACCTCGACCCCGCCGTGCCGCCGGTACACCTCGCGGAGCAGCCGGCGGTGCTCGGCGAGCGCTTCCGCGTACGCCTCGGGGCCGAGCTCGTGCAGGAGCCTCGTCGAGCCCTCGATGTCGGTGAACACGAGCGTCACCGTGCCGGTCGGAAGGTCGTCCCTCACGTCCGCATGATGCCGCCGTGGGCGGTGAGACTCCACGGGGCGAGTCAGGTCGCGCGAGCGTCCGGGAGGCGCCGGGCGACCAGCATCAGGAGCGCCGCGGCGACGATCGTGATCGCGCACGTACCGGCGAGTCCCACCTCGATCGACACGGATCCCCCGGCGGCCGGCGCGACGCTGGCTCCGGCCAGCCCGGCGCCGACCCCGACTCCCAGGTAATCCATCAGGATCATCGAGGAGAGCTCGCCCGCCTCGCGGCCCTCCACGGCCTCCCCCATCACCGACAGCGGGATCGTCGGGAACACGATGCCCATGCCCACGCTCCCGATCGTCCATCCGAGGTACGGGGCGACCACCGGGACGCCTTCGAGGAGGCCCACACCCACGACCGCGGCCCCGGCCGCGATCAGGACCGCGCCGAACGACGTCAGGCGCCGAGCTCCGAGTCGTCCGATCACCCGCGATTGCCACCACGACCCGGCGGCCCATGACAGTGCCGAGGCGGTGAGGACGACGCCGGCGACCCCGATCGACAGTCCCCGCGTCTCGGTCAGCATCAACGTCACGAAGCCGTCGGTCGCGAAGAACGCTGCCGATGCGAGGAAGGCGGCGGCCGACGCGGCCGGGAGCCCGGCGCGCGCGGTGAGCGTGCCGGCCGGCGTGATCCTGCGGAGCGCCGGGACCGTGACGGCGAGGCCGACCAGGAGGAGCGGGATGCTCCACACCGAGACGTGCGTGAGCGCCGCGAGCAGCGAGCCCGCACCGAACATCAGCACGAGCGACGCGCCGACCGGGAGCCGCGACGCGTCCTCGGTCACGCGCACACCTCGCAGCGTCGGCATCACGAGCGCGACGGCGAGCACGATCAACGGCAGCGGCGCCACGAACGCCCACCGCCATCCGGCGGTCTCGGCGATCACGGAGCCGACCGGTGGCCCGAGCAGTCCCGGGAGGATCCACATCGAGGCGAGCAACGCCATCACCCGGGGCCGGATCCGCTCGGGGTAGGTCTTCGCGACCGTCGCGAGCGAGACGACGTACAGACCGCCGCCGCCGATGCCCTGGATGAACCGCGCGATCACCAGCACGAGCATCGACGGCGCCGTGGCCGCGACGGCGAGCCCGAACACGTAGAAGCCGACGGCGACGGTGATGACCGAGCGAGGTCCGAGCCGGTCGGTCATCCGCCCGGCGATCGGCACCGCGCCGAGCGACGCCAGCGTGAGCGCCGCGTAGTTCCATCCGTAGAGGTCCAGCCCCTGAAGGTCGCGCTGGACGGCGGGCAGGATCGTCGCGACGACCATGAACTCGATCGCGACCAGGCCTTCGAGGATCAGCAGCCCGGCGGTCAGCCGCCCTCGCGCGCCGACGAAGACCTCCCGCCAAGGAGGCGGCGCCGTCTCGGTCGTCGCGGCTCCGGTCATCGCCGGCGAGAGGCTACCCAGCGGTGGAGTGTGGGAAAGCGGTCGGGCCGGACTCCGAAGGAGCCCGGCCCGTCGCTACGTTCGCCTCACGAGCGCTCCCGCCTCTATCGAGGCTTCGTCGGGTAGACCAGGTCCGAACCCGAGAGGTCGGTGAGCTGGTTGGATTCTGCCGAGCTTCCGGCAGGCGGGAGGGGGCGGTCGGCCCCAACCCGGGAGGGACGGCTCAGCAGCCAGTCACCTCGAGGGTCTCCTGCTGTCTATGCAAGTAGGACCACCTCCCTTCTCTCGTGCTGCCATGGTGCGACAGGAACGCCCGGATGACAAGGAGGCCTCGGGAGGGCGGCGCTTCTACGATGGCCGCCATGAGCCCGAAGACAGATCACGCCGGCAGCCACGGGGACGTGACGATCTCGAAGCCGGACAAGCAGCTCTGGCCCGACGTCGCTTTCACGAAGCAGGAGTACGCGGACTACCTGGCGGCGGTCGCCGACGACATGCTCCCCTGGCTCCGCGAGCGGCCGCTCACGATGGTCCGTGCGCCGGACGGCGTCGGCGGCAAGCGCTACTACCAGAAGGCAGCCTCATCGTATTCGCCCGACTGGATCGAGACCGTTCGGATCCCGGCGCCGAGCGCCGAGCGCGACGTCGACTACGTGGTCTGCCAGGACCTCCCGACGCTGGTGTGGCTCGGGAACCAGGCGGTGGTGG
>DASQTT010000274.1:0-2419 GCA_035641735.1 Actinomycetota bacterium
GCGAAGCGTTCTCCACGAAGTCGCGTCGGACGGCGTCGAGCCGCCGCTCGTCGGTCACGTCGCGGATCACGACGAGGGTGTGATCGTGCGCGGCCGGCGTGATGGCCCCGCGGAGCCAGCGGCTCGGGGCCCCCGTCTCGACCAGGACGGACCCGGCCGCGCCGGTTCGTCGCGACTCCGTGATCCCCTCCCGCAGGGGAAGGGGCAGGATCGATCCGAGCGTTGGCGGGACGCTGCCCAGCTGTTCGGCGACCGCCCGGTTGGCCAGCACGACCTCGCCGTCGTGATCCAGCAGCAAGAGGCCGTCGCCGATCGTCTCCCACACCATGTCGGCGACCCGCCGGTCGCGCTCGACTTCGCGCTGTAACGCCGCGAGCGACTCCTCGGCCGCGGCCGCGCGCAGAAGGATCACGCCCAGTCCGCGCCGGTTCCGCAGTGCGGCGACGGCGAGTCCCACCACCAGGAGGGCGAGCGCAACCGCAACGTAGCCGGTCGGTTCCATCAGCCGAGTCTAGGCAGGGACGTGAACGCGAGCGGAACGGAAGCGGAGGCGGACCGAGCACGACGCTCCGAACCGCCGCGGGGCGTTCACCGCTCGTTCACCCCGGGGCCACGGGCCATCCACCGAGCACTCCTAGCCTTCGAGCCGAACGATCCGGGAGGGGGTCAGATGGCGAAGCGAGGACGGGTGAGGGCCCACGGCGTCGCCGGCGTGATTGCCCTGTCGCTGAGCGCGGTGGCGTGCGGCGGCGGTGACGGCGGCGGAGCAGCGGACGGCGTGACCGGGACCGTCAAGGTCTCCGGCTCGTCCACCGTCGAGCCGATCTCGGCGCTCGTCGCCGAGCTGTTCAACGAGGACAACCCGGGCGTGAACATCACCGTCGCAGGCCCGGGAACGGGAGACGGCTTCGAGCTCTTCTGCAACGGTCAGATCGACATCGCCGACGCCTCGCGCGCGATCGAATCCGAGGAGGAGACCGCGTGCTCCGACGGCGGGGTCGCCTACGAGGAGCTCGAGGTCGCCTTCGACGGGATCACCGTGATGGTCAACGCCGCGAGCCCCATCGAGTGTCTGACGCTCGCCGACCTCTACGCGGTCTTCGGCCCGGAGTCCGAGGGCGTCGACTCGACGGCAGAGGCGAACGTGCTGTCCGCGGAGGTCGGGGGCGCCGGGAACCTCCCCGATCAGCCGCTCGAGATCACGGCGCCGGGCGAGGAGTCCGGCACGTACGACGCATTCATCGAGCTGTCGGGGATCGAAGACACCGCGACCGAGAACGGCCTGTCGGAGGACGCCGCGGCCGCGCTCCGCCCCGACTACCAGTCGTCGCCGAACGACAACGTGATCGTCCAGGCGATGAAGGGCAGCCCGAACGCGATCGGGTTCGCCGGGTTCGCCTTCGCGGAGGAAGCCGGCGACGCCGTGAAGGAGGTCGGCATCGATGCCGGGGACGGGTGCGTGGCCGCGACCGCCGAGACGATCGCCGACGGCAGCTACCCGCTCTCCCGCTCCCTCTACATCTATCCGAACGTCGACACCGCCGAGAGCGACGCCGCCGTGAAGGCGTTCGTCGACTTCTACCTCTCCGAGGAGGGACTCTCGCTCGCCGTCGAGGAGGCCGGGTACATCCCGCTGCCGGCCGATCGCGCGGCGCAGACGAGGTCGGCGTGGGAGTCGGCCCTCGCGTGAGGCAACCCTCTGCCGGCGCGGACGCCGCTGCGCGGCGTCCGCGCCTCCCGGATAGGCTTGGCCGTCGATGAGCGAGGTCGCGGTCGGTAGCCCAGGGCCGATCCGGGCATCGCTCCGGACGAGCGCCCGGCGCCGTCGCAAGGAGCGGGCGATCCACGCGATCCTGGCGGCGGCGGCGGGCCTTTCCCTCCTCGTGAGCGTCACGATCGTCCTGGCCCTGCTGTTCCGGGCCGTCGACTTCCTGAGCAACGTCGACCTCGCAGCGCTCTGGGCAGGAACGTGGCGGCCACGCCAGGGGCAGTTCGATCTGCCGTCGCTCTTCTTCGGGTCGCTCGTCGTCACCGGGCTCGCGATGGCGGTGGCGACTCCCCTCGGGCTCGGAGCCGCCGCGTACCTGTCCGAGTACGCGCGGCCCCGCGCCCGCCGGCTCCTGAAGCCGTTCCTCGAGACGCTGGCCGGCGTCCCCAGCGTGGTGATCGGCTTCTTCGCCCTCACCGTGATCAACCCGGTCCTGGTCCAGGGCGTCTTCGGCGCCACGAACACCTTCACGATGATGGCCGCGGGCGTCGGGGTCGGCATCCTCACGATCCCGCTCGTGGCATCCGTCGCCGAGGACGCGATGTTCGCGGTTCCTCGGTCGTTGCGCGAGGCCGCCTACGGGATCGGCGCCCGTCGCCGGACGGTCACGGCGCGTGTCGTCTTCCCTGCGGCGCTCTCCGGGATCATGGC
>DASQTT010000275.1:0-7732 GCA_035641735.1 Actinomycetota bacterium
AGCCGCGCGGCGATCGTGATGGTGTCGCTCGGCGACCTGATCGGGGAGCCCGAGCCGCAGAACGTGCCGGGCACCGGCCAGGAACGACCGAACTGGCGGCGCCGCTATCCGTGGACGCTCGACGAGGTCGAACGGCGGCCGGAGGTCGGGTCGACGCTAGAGCGGATCGACCGCGCCCGTCGAGGATCGCCCCGCCGGGGGACGGACGGCTGAGCGTGACGCGGACCGAGGCTCGTCCCCAACTTTCGGACGACGACCTCTACCTGTTCGGCGAAGGAACGCACGCGCGGCTCGCGGCGAAGCTGGGCGCCCATCCGGCCTCGGACGGCACGTCGTTCGCCGTCTGGGCGCCGAACGCGTCGACCGTGTCGGTGGTCGGGGACTTCAACGGCTGGGACCGCGAAGCGGACCCGATGGAGCCCGTCGCCTCGTCGGGGATCTGGAAGCGCCACGTCGTCGGCGCCGCCGCCGGGCAGGTCTACAAGTTCCACGTCCGCTCGCGCGTGGGGAACCATCGGGTCGAGAAGGCCGACCCGCTCGCGTTCCGCGCCGAGACGCCACCGAAGACCGGGTCGGTGATCTGGGACCTCGCCTACGAGTGGGGCGACAGGGACTGGATCGCGAGGCGTCGCGAGCCGAACGCCCTGAGCGCGCCGCAGTCCGTCTACGAGGTCCACCTGGGATCGTGGCGGAGGAGCCCCGACGGCGGCTGGCTCGGTTATCGCGAGGTCGCCGAGCCGCTCGCCGACCACGCGCTCGACCTCCGCTTCACGCACGTCGAGCTGCTCCCGGTGATGGAGCATCCGTTCTACGGATCGTGGGGGTATCAGACGACGGGCTACTTCGCGCCGACCGCGCGGTACGGCACGCCGCAGGACCTGATGTTCCTGATCGACCATCTGCACCAGCGTGGTCTCGGGGTGATCCTGGACTGGGTCCCGTCGCACTTCCCGGCCGACGAGCACGGGCTCGCGTACTTCGACGGAACGCACCTCTACGAACACGCCGACCCGCGCCGCGGGTACCACCCCGACTGGCACACGCTGATCTTCAACTACGGGCGGAACGAGGTCCGCAGCTTCCTCCTCTCGAGCGCCGACCACTGGGTCCGCGCGTACCACGCCGACGGCCTCCGCGTGGACGCGGTCGCCTCGATGCTCTACCTCGACTACTCGCGCAAGGAGGGGGAATGGCTCCCCAACCGGCTCGGCGGCCGGGAGAACCTCGAAGCGGTCTCGTTCGTCCGGCGCCTGAACGAGGACGTCTATCGGGAGCATGCCGGGGTGCAGACCACCGCGGAGGAATCGACCGCGTGGCCGATGGTGTCGCGACCGACCGACGTCGGAGGGCTCGGGTTCGGCTTCAAGTGGGACATGGGATGGATGCACGACACGCTGCAGCACCTCCGGCGGGACCCGATCCACCGGCGGTACCACTACGGCGAGCTGACTTTCCGCCAGGTCTACGCCTACTCCGAGAACTTCGTGCTGCCGCTCTCCCACGACGAGGTCGTCCACGGCAAGGGGTCGCTCCTCGGCAAGATGCCCGGCGACGACTGGCAGCGCTTCGCGAACCTCCGGCTCCTCCTCGGCTACCAATGGGCGCAGCCGGGCAAGAAGCTGATCTTCATGGGCGGCGAGCTCGCCCAGACGAGCGAATGGGACCACGACGCGGCGGTCCACTGGGACCTGCGCGACGACCCGCGCCATCGGGGGGTCCTCGAGTGGGTGCGCGACCTCAACGCGCTGTACCGGCGGGAACCGGCGCTGCACGCGTTCGACGTCGACCCGCGCGGCTTCGAGTGGATCGAGGCTTCCGACGCCGAAGGTGGTGTGCTCGCGTTCCTACGCCTCGGGTCCGGCGCGGCGGACGTCGTCGCGGTCGTGTGCAACCTCACCCCGACCCCCCACGAGCGGTATCGACTCGGTCTGCCCTCGGGGGGCACATGGCGGGAGCTGCTGAACGGCGACGCCGAACGCTACGGCGGGTCGGGGATGGGCAACCTCGGCCGGGTGACGGCCATGGCGGTGCCGTGGCACGGCCGCGAGCACAGCGCGCGGATCGTGGTGCCGCCGCTCGCCTGCGTCTTCCTCAAGCCCGCCGGAGAGGTCAAGGAATGAGCGCGTCCAGCACGAACGTAGCCCGCGGGCGGATCCCGTGACGATCCGGGTCTGGCCGGGCGCGCCCTACCCGCAGGGCGCCACCTGGGACGGCGAGGGGGCGAACTTCTCGCTCTTCTCGGAGCACGCCACGCGGGTGGAGCTGTGTCTCTACGAGCGTCCCGACGACGCCGTGGAAGCAGAGCGGATCAGCCTCTCGGCACGGACGGACCTCCTCTGGCACGCCTACCTCCCCGACGTCCGACCCGGTCAGCTGTACGGCTACCGCGTGCACGGCCCGTACGAGCCGCGGGAGGGTCACCGCTTCAACCCGAGCAAGCTCCTGCTGGACCCCTACGCGAAGGCGATCACGGGGCCGATCCGGTGGAGCGACAGCGTCTACGGCTACGAGATCGGCCACCGGGAGGAGGACCTCTCGTTCGACGGACGTGACAGCGCGGGCGCGATGCCCAAGTGCGTCGTGATCGACCAGGCGTTCACGTGGGGCGACGACCGGCGGCCCCAGACGCCGTGGAACCGCACCGTGATCTACGAGACGCACGTGAAGGGCCTCACGAAGCGGCACCCCGCGATCCCACCGGAGATCCGCGGCACCTACCTCGCCTTCGCGCACGACCCGATCCTCGAGCATCTCTTGTCGCTCGGTGTCACCGCGGTCGAGCTCCTGCCCGTGCACCAGTTCGTGGACGACCGGCAGCTCGTGGAGCGGGGCCTCTCGAACTACTGGGGCTACAACTCGATCGGGTTCTTCGCCCCGCATCACGGCTACGCGACGAGCGTCGGGCAGCAGGTCTACGAGTTCAAGTCGATGGTGAAGGCGCTGCACCGAGCCGGCATCGAGGTGATCCTCGACGTCGTCTACAACCACACGGGCGAGGGCAACCATCTCGGCCCGACCCTCTCGCTGCGAGGGATCGACAACCGGTCCTTCTACCGGCTCTCCCCCGACGACCCGCGCTACTACCTCGACTTCTCCGGCACCGGCAACGGGCTCAACATGCTCCACCCGCGGGCGATCCAGCTGATCATGGACAGCCTGCGGCACTGGGTGCTCGAGATGCACGTGGACGGCTTCCGGTTCGACCTCGCGCCGGTGCTCGCGAGGGAGCTGTACGAGGTGAACCGGCTCGGCACCTTCTTCGACATCATCCAGCAGGACCCGGTCCTGTCCCAGGTCAAACTGATCGCGGAGCCGTGGGACGTCGGGCCCGGCGGCTACCAGGTCGGCAACTTCCCGGTCGGCTGGGCCGAATGGAACGGCAAGTACCGGGACTGCCTGCGGCGCTTCTGGCGGGGCGATCCGGGACAGCTCCCGGAGCTGGCCTCCCGCCTCTCCGGCTCGAGCGACCTGTACGAGGCGACCGGGCGGAACACGTACGCGTCCGTGAACTTCGTCACGGCACACGACGGCTTCACCCTGGCGGACCTCGTCACCTACGCGGAGAAGCACAACGAGGCCAACGGCGAGGGGAACGGGGACGGGGCCGACGACAACTTCTCGTCGAACTGGGGCATCGAGGGGCCCACGGACCGGCCGGAGGTGGCGAAGCTCCGCGAGCGGATGCGGCGGAACCTCATCGCGACGCTGACGTTCTCGCAGGGGGTGCGGATGCTCCTGGGCGGCGACGAGATCGGCCGGACGCAGCGTGGGAACAACAACGCGTACTGCCAGGACAACGAGATCGGTTGGTACGACTGGGAGCATCGCGACAACGCGATGCTCCGGTTCACGCGGCACGCGCTCGAGATCTTCCGTTCGAACCCCGTGTGGCGGCGGCGCTCGTTCTTCAGCGGGGCGGAGGACGGCGGCGGGCGCAAGGACGTGATGTGGGTGCGCGCCGACGGCGCCGAGATGACCGAGGAGGACTGGTCCGATCCGGAGAACCGGATCCTCGGGATGCTGATCCCCGGACGAGCGACGGACGAACGGGACGAACGCGGGCGGCGGATACGCGGGGACACGGTGCTGCTGCTGATGAACGGCGGCAACCGCTCACGGAAGGTGACGCTGCCCCGTTTCGAGGGCGGCGGCATCTGGCACGAGATCCTGCAGACCGTCAATCCCGGGCAGACGCGGACGATCCGCCGCGAGGCGCTGAACCTCACGGCGCACTCGCTGATGCTGCTGCGCTTCGAGGGCGCCGAACGCACGTCGGGTGGAGCTTGATCAGGCGTCCAGCGCCGACCGCGCTTTCTCGTTGTCGCTCGTGACGAGCACCCCCCGGTTACGGGTGGCCACGTAGGCGATCGAGATGTTCACGCCGGCACCGGCGACGCGCCCGGCGAGCCGGCCCAGGGCGCCCGGGCGATCGGCCTCGTCGGTCAGGTCGACCACGATGGCATCCGATCCGCCCTCGACCTTCAGGTCGGCGAGGATCAGCGCGTTCTGCGCCACCATCGCGTTGTCGACCAGGACGTGGACGATCCCCACCCCGTCCTGCGTCGTCGCGCAGAACCCCTCGATGTTCACCCCGGCGTCGCCGAGCGCCTCGCCGAGGTGCGCCAGCTGACCCGCGCGGTCCTCGAGCACGACGGTCAGATCCGTCGCCATCCTCATCCTCCCCCTTCGACGGGCCGCGACGGACCCGTTCCGGGCGGTCTACCACGGCCCGGCGAACCCGTCGATACGGAAGGCTCTGTGGCCTACATCCCCAGGGCGGCGCGCGCCTTCTCGTTGTCGTCGGTGACGACGACCGCGCGGTTGTTGGTCGCGATATACACCGCGTGGAGGTTCACGCCGGCGTCGGCGAGCGCCCGGGCCATCTGTCCCATCGTCCCCGGCGTGCCCGCTCCCGCGGAGACGTCGCTCACGAGCGGTTCCGACTCGGAGTCGACCTCGAGTCCGGCGGCCTCGAGCGCGGCTCGTGCCGCCGCGCCGTCCTCGACCAGGACGTGGATCACGCCGCGATCACCGAGTCCCACGCCGCAGAGACCCTCGATGTTGATCGCGGCGCTCCCCAGGGCCTCGCCGACGGCCGCGAGTCCTCCCGGCCGGTCCTCTACGAACACCCGCAGATCCGTTTCCATCCCACCCCTCCTTCGCACTCGCGCAAGAGATACGTCGAAGGCTGCGGGCCGTCAACTCCGGTTCCGACGGCCGACCGGCCGTCCAGGTCGTGGCTTATCAGCCGACGCCGCCGGGCGGCGCCTCCTCCTCGATCGCGGGCACCGGGATGTCCTTCGGCGGATCCGTCACCACCGTCCGGGGAGCGGCCAGCTCCACCTCGAGGACGAGCTCCGCCGGGTCCTCTTCGCCGGATCCGTCCACGGCGAAGAGGTCCAGTCGCTCCCCGCACCCGCCGGCGGCGACCAGGAGGGTCGTCGAGTCGAGCCAGCCGAGCCCGCTGGTCGGCCGTTCCTCGCCCGGCAGCGCGGCCGTTGCCGAACGGCCCGAGACGATCAGCGCCTCCCGATCGTCACAACCCGTGCCCAGATCCACCGACTTCAGACGGCCGGCCGGCGCGATCTTCAGGTTCTCCGCCACGTCCCGCGTCGGCCGGCTCCAGGTGGTCTCGAAACCGGACCGATCGGCGAGGTCCATCCGGTGGAGCTCCGCCGAGCCGCCCTCGTGCACGGCCGTCCACCAGAGCTGCCTGCCGTTCGGCGTGAACGCGATCGACGGGAACGTCGTGCCCGCTTCGGAGAAGATCAGCCGCTGCGGATCGTCCCCCTCGTTCGTCGACAACCAGATCTCCTGACCCTCCGCGCCCTCGACGACGAACGCCAGGGCCAGACCGCTGGGGTGGTACGCGATCTCGAGATACCGGCCATCGGGGAGGGAGGTGAGGCGCTCGACGTGCCCGTCGCCGAGGAACCGCTTCCGCGGATCGCCCCTCGGGTCGGCGAAGACGACCGCGAGCCCGATCGGATGGCCCCAGTCGAACGGCCCGAGCCCGACGCGGACCGGTGGGAAGTCCGGCGCCTCCGGCGTGACCCCGCGGATCTCGAAGTCGGCGAGGAGCACGCGGTCGCCCTGCGGACCCCATGCGAACGGGCCGGCGTCCGCGACCGGGAAGAGGCACGCCACGTCGCCATCGGCGGGATCGAGGGCCCAGGCACGCCCGTCCGAGACGAACGCGACGGTGTGATCGGGTCCCGCGCCGCCGGTGCACCCCTCCGGTAACGGCGAGCCGTCCGGCAGACGCGCACCCGCCGGCTCCACCGAGGGAGACGGTTCCGTGGTGGGCTCCGGCGACGGAGCAGGCGGCGGCTCGGCTCGCGTGCAGGCCGCGGCGAGCGCGAACACGGCGAGGCCCAGCCTGACCCAACGCATCGACCGGACGGTACACCCGCCGCGCTCGGCGAACGAGGGGCGGCGGCGCTACAGGGCGCTTCGCAGACCCCAGAGCTCGGGGAAGAACCGCTTGTCCAGCGTCGTCCGGAGATAGCCGACCCCGGCGGACCCGCCGGTTCCGGCCTTCGCCCCGATCTCGCGCTCGACCATCAGGACGTGCAGCGAACGCCATCGGGCCACGTTCTCGTCGTGATCGAGCAAGCCCTCGGACACCGCGAAGAGCTCGCCCTGCTCCCGCGCCATCTCGACGAGCGACGCTTGCCGGCGATCGGGATCGTCGGGTGGCATCGGGAGACCGTGCCGACCGAGCATCGAGCAGAACGCGTCCCACAGGGTTGGCTCCGCGATCCGCCGTTCCAGACGCGTTCGCTCGTCGGGCGACGCCGCGAGGTCGTCCAGGAACCGGGCGTCCTTGAGGCCGCTCAGGAACTCGAGCTCCCGGAACTGCGCCGACTGGAACCCGGACGCCGGGGCGAGATGGTCGCGGAAGCCCAGGAAGTCCTGCGGCGACATCGTCTCCAGCACCTCGAGGTGCTCGATCAGCACACGCTCGATCGCCCGGATGCGGGTGAGGTAGTGCCGTGCCCGCTCGCCGTCGTCGGCGAACAGACGCTCGCGGGCCGACTCGAGCTCGAAGAGGAGCTGCTTGAACCAGAGCTCGTAGGCCTGGTGGACGACGATGAACAGGAGCTCGTCGTGGACGGGGGGGTCGGAGCGGAGCCGCTGGAGGCTGAGGAGCTCGGGCAGCTCGAGGTACTCCCCGTAGGTGAGCAGCCCCTCGGTCGAGCGGCTCGTTCGACCGAAACGACGCTCCGTGCGGTCCCCCATCCGGCGCGAGCCTATCCGACGTCCTTCGGCGGCTTCCGGGTGAAGGGAGCGACGGACTATCCTTGGTCGCCGCCGGTCAGGAGGCCGCTCGTGGAGGACGTCCAGCATCCAGGAAACCTGACCGACGCCCCGACGGGCTCGGTCTTCTCGCCGCTGGACGTCGAGATCCTGGACCGTCTGGGCGACGCCGTGCTCGTCACTGACCTCGAAGGGCGGTTCATCGAGGCGAACCTGGCCGCGGCATCGATGCTCGGGTATCCGCGAGCCGAGCTGCTCTCGATGTCGGTCCGGGACATCACGGCGTGGCCCGCCGAACGCGTCGAGGCCGAGTTCGCGCGCTTCCTGACCGACGGGTACTGGCGAGGCCAGGTCGAGCTCCGCCGAAAGGACGGATCGACGGTCACGGTCGATTCGCGCTCGAGCATCCTCGAGACGCCCGCGGGCCGGCGGGCGCTCGCGATCCACCGCGAGCCGGATCCCGACCTGGCGT
>DASQTT010000276.1:0-2675 GCA_035641735.1 Actinomycetota bacterium
AACGCTGGAGGACGTCCTGTCCGAGGCCCGACGCGCAGCGGCTCTGGGTGAGGACCCCCCCGCCGACGAGATCCTGCTGGCGCGGGCGCTGGGACGGGCATCGCGGGCGTCGCACGGAACCGTGCCCGTGATCAACGCGACCGGCGTGATCCTGCACACGAACCTGGGGCGTGCGCCGCTGCCCGAACGGGCCGCTCGCGCGGCGGCGCACGCCGCGCGGTCCTACACCGACCTCGAGGTCGACCGGGAGACCGGCCGCCGATCGAAGCGCGGTCGGCACGCCGAGCTGCTCCTCACCGCCGTCACCGGCGCCGATGCGGCGATGGTCGTCAACAACTGCGCCGCCGCTCTCCTGTTGGCGATGGCGTCGCTCGCGAAGGGGAAGCAGGTGATCGTCTCGCGCGGCGAGCTGATCGAGATCGGCGGGGAGTTCCGGATCCCGGACATCTTGTCCGCGTCGGGCGCGAAGCTGGCCGAGGTCGGCACCACGAACCGCACGCGGATCGCCGACTATCGCGCGGCCGTGAACGAGCGCACCGGCATGATCCTCAAGGTGCATCCGTCGAACTACCGGATGATCGGGTTCACCGCCGCGCCACCGGCGACCGATCTCTCCGCGCTCGCCCGAGCCCGTGGCGTCCCGTTCCTGTACGACATCGGGTCGGGACTGATCCATCACGGGCACGGCCATCCGGACGACGAACCGAGCGTGACCGATGCCCTCGCCGACGGCGCCGACCTCGTGACGTTCTCCGCCGACAAGCTCCTCGGGGGTCCGCAAGCGGGGATCGTCGTGGGGCGGCCGGATCTGATCCAGCGCCTGCAACGGCATCCGATCGCGCGAGCCGTCCGGCTCGGGCGCATGCAGATGGCGGCGCTGGAGCAGGTGCTCTCGATCGTCGCGTCCGGACGAGAGGAAGAGGTCCCGGTCTTCCGGATGCTCCGGGAATCGCCCGACACCGTTCGAGCCCGCGCGCAGGTCCTCTCCGAGACGATCGGCGGGGAGCTCGAGGGCGCGCGGATCGTGCGGTGCGGCTCCGCCGTCGGCGGCGGGTCGATGCCGGGGACGGAACTGCCCTCGTGGGGCGTCCGGCTGCGGGTGGCGCACGCCGCTGCCTTCGCCTCTCGGCTCCGGACGGGGACGCCGGCCGCCTTCTGCCGCGTGCAGGACGACGTCGTGCTGCTCGATTGCCGAACCGTGGCCGATGAGCAGGTGCCGCACCTGGCACGGGCGGTCCACTACGCGCTCGAGGGGGACGACGAGCACGGCGCGGAGTTGCATGGAGACGAGCGAGCGGATCGGCTCGACGAGATCTAGATGACCGAGCTGCGCGTCGTGGCCACGGCCGGCCACGTCGACCACGGGAAGTCCTCGCTGATCGCCCGCCTGACCGGGATCGATCCCGACCGTTGGGCGGAGGAGAAGCGCCGCGGCCTCACGATCGATCTGGGCTATGCCTGGTGCGACCTGCCTTCGGGCCGGGAGGTCGGCTTCGTCGACGTGCCAGGCCACGAGCGCTTCATCGCGAACATGCTGGCGGGCGTCGGACCCGTCCGGCTCGTCCTGTTCGTGGTTGCGGCGAACGAGGGCTGGCGCCGCCAGTCCGAGGAGCACCTCGCGATCCTCGACGTGCTCGGCGTCGCCGGCGGCGTCGTGGCGCTGACGAAGATCGACCTGGTCGACGATCGGTCGCGGGAGCTCGTCGCGGAGGAGGTCCGGAACCGGCTCGACGACACGGTCCTGGGCGAGGCGCCGATCCTCCCGGTCTCGGCCGCCACCGGAGCGGGACTGCCCGAGCTCGGGGATGCCCTCGACGCGATGCTCGCCTCGGTGCCGCATCCGGCGGAAACGCGCACGCGCCTGTTCGTGGACCGGGCGTTCACGATCGCGGGGGCCGGCACCGTCGTGACCGGCACGCTCGACGGTTCGTGCCTGGCCGTGGGGGACGACGTCGAGGTCCAGCCGAGCCGCCTCCGCACGAGGATCCGGTCCCTCCAGACGCACCGGCGGAGCGAGGATCGGGCGTGCGCCGTCAGTCGCGTCGCCGCGAACCTCGCCGGCGTCGCCCGGGACGACGTGCAGCGGGGGGACGTCCTCGCGCCCGCAGGCGTGTGGCGGCCGACTTCGATCCTCGAAGGGACCCTGCGACCCGTTCGCTCGCTCGATCACGCGATCACGGCGCGCGGCGCCTTCAAGCTCTACGCCGGCGCCGCGGAGGTCGACGCACGGCTGCGCATCTTCGGTGGAGGGCGCCTCGAGGTCGGGCAGGAGGCCTTCGTGCGGATCAGGCTGGCACGCCCCGTCGTGCTCGACGTGTTCGACCGGTACGTGCTGCGCGAGTCGGGGCGGATGGAGACCGTCGGCGGCGGGATCGTGCTGGACGTGGCTCCGTCGCGGCGAGCCAGGCCTGCGCCTGAGGCCCGCCTCGGTCGGCGCGCCGCGGCCTCCCGTGACGAGCTCCCGGCGATCCTCGCGGACGAGCGCGGCGCCGTGCGAGCCTCGGAGGCGGCGGCGCTCACCGGATCCGATGCGGGATCTCCGCAGGCGGGCGAGTGGCTGCTCCGCGACGGCGTGGTCGGAGCCGTAGCGGCCGCGCTCGTCGAGCGGCTCCGGGCGCACCACGAGGCGCATCCGCTCGCCGAGGGCCTGCCGGTCGCGACCGCGCGGCGCGCGG
>DASQTT010000277.1:0-14059 GCA_035641735.1 Actinomycetota bacterium
TGCCGGTGGACCCCACGCCGTCTTTCTCGGCCCGGAGCCGGTCGTAGAGGTACCCCTGCAGGACGCCGTCCTCGAACAGGACGGTCCGCTGCGCCGGCTCGCCTTCGTCGTCGAAGTCGAACGACCCCCACCCGTTCGGGAGCGTGGCGTCGTCCACGCCGTTCACGAGCTCGCTGGCGCAGCGCTCGCCCACCCGGCCGCGGTACACGCTCGCCTCCTTGTCGACGGCGTCGGACTCGAGCGGATGACCGACCGCCTCGTGGAACAGCACGCCGCCCATCCCGGGCGCGAGGACCACCGGCATCTCCCCCGCCGGGGCGGGGATCGAGTCGAGCATCGTCACGGCTCGCTCCGCGGCCTTCCTACCGACCGCGTCGGGGGTGAACCGATCGAAGAACTCGATGCCGGCGCAGGCCGCGGGGCCGAAGAACCCGGTCTGGATCGTCCCGTTCCGGGCGGCCACGACCTGTGCGACCAGACGGATCCGCGGTCGGTCCTCCTCGATCCAGCGCCCGTCGGACGTCGCGATCAGCTTCCGCTGGAGCGAGTCGCCGTACACCCCGACCACCTGGACGACCTCCGGGGACATCGTTCGAGCGGCGGCGTCGAGCTCGCGCAGCCACGCGACCTTCTCCGCCGCCGGGAAGGAGCCGGCCGGACGGTCGGTTCGATTGGTCCCGTGCCCCTCACGCGTCGTGAGGTCGACGACGGTGCCCGGCTCACCCTCCGCGACGGCTGCGCTCGCCGCCTCGGCCGCCCGCAGGAGGGACGCCCGGTCCAGGCGGTTCGAGAACGCGTAGCCGTAGGAGGTACCGAGGGCGACCCGAACGCCGGCACCACGGTCGTTGCCGGACGACAGCTCCTCGACCTTCCCGTCGTCCAGGCGGATCGACGTCGAGCTCCGCTCCTCCACGAACAGCTCGGCGAACGACCCTCCGCGACGCCGAGCCGTGCGAAGGACCTCCTCGGCCAGCTCGCGGGGCAGCATGGAGGCCGATGCTAGCAGCGGGTCTTCCGCGGTCCGACTGAGCGTGAGAGCGAGAGACGTGGGGTACGCTCGGCCTCGATGCGCGAACGCTGGTTCGCCGGAGCGGTCCTCGCCACGGTCGCGGCGGCGTGCAGCACGACCGGAATCGGCCACGGCGTCAGCGTCTCGCCCTCGGTCGTGGTGTCCCCACCGGACGCCTCGCCCACCGAGAGTCCCGCGCCCACGGCCGTTCCCGACGGGCCGCTCGAGACGGGTGGCGCGACGGTCTCGACGACCGGGGAGCTGATCGTGCAGGCGAGCCTGTCCACGCTGGTCGAGCCCGAGGTCTGGGGGGCTCCGCCCGCTCCGATGAACCTCACGTGGGACGACCCCACGGGCCAGTCCCTATCGCTCTCCGGCACCTCCTTCGCCAGTCGGGCGACGACCGCCCCGGACCGGACCCTCGCCTTCGTCGTCGCCGGCCCCGACGGCCCGGCGCAGTTCACCTCCACGAACGGCGAGTGCAGCGTCACGATCACACCGGCGCTCCCCGAGAGCATGGGCGGCGTCTTCACCTGCACGGCGATCACCGACGTGGACGGGACCCTGACGGTGAACGCGAGCGGCACCTTCTCCGCCTCGGGCTAGCCCGTTGGTCCGACGCGCCGGCGGCGGTGAGCTCGCATGGCTCGGCGGGCTGGTCCTGATCCTGATGATCGTGATGGTCTGGCCGTACGCGGTCGACGGCCACCGCTTCGGCGTCGGTCCCGACGTGCCCGTGTACCTCTGGTGGACGCGAGTGGGCGCGAGCGAGGGGCTGTCGGCGATCGGGAGCCGGCCCGGGGCGCCCGCGCTCGCGGCGGCGCTCGGCGGGACGTTGAACCTGAACGCCGCGGCCGTCACCGCCGCCCTCTCGTCGGCGCTGGGGGTGTCGATCGGAACCACGGCGGCGGCGATCGTGCGGGCGGCCGGTCGTCGAGACCCGGCGTGGTGGGTCGCGGGCGTGCTCGCCGGGATCTTCTCGGTCCACCTGGCGGCGGGGTACCTGGCGAACGTGATCCTCGCGGTTTGCTTCCTCGCCGCGGCGGCGTGCCTGGCCGGGGAGCGGCGAGCATGGTGGGCCGCGGCGCTCCTCCTGGCGGGAGGCGGGGTCGCTCACCTCCCGTTCCTCGTGCACGGCGTCGTCGTGCTGCTCGGCGCGGCGGCGCTCGCATGGCGGGCGGGCGCCCGCGACGAGGCCCGGGACGTCGCGCTGGCGAGCGGGGCCGGCGGCCTCGTCGCGGGCGCCGGCATCCTCGCCGTGCTTGCGGGCGCCGGACCGATCGATACCGAGACGTCGAAGGACGGATACCTCCGGCGCGAGGGGCTGGACGCATCGTTGGTCGACGCGTACCGCGAGCGGTTCCGGCTGCGCGCCGCTCGATACGTCCAGTGGGTCGCGGTCCCGCTCGCGGTGGTGGGCGCTCGGGATGCGGGGGGATTCGTCGGACGGTTCCTGGGGTCATGGCTCGTCGTGATGGCGATCGCGATCCCGGTGGGGTGGGTCACGGGCTGGTTCCCGCCGGATCGGATCGTCACCTTCGGGTTCGCGGTACCGATCGCCGCCGGGCTCGGGCTCGTCTGGCTCGTCGCGCGTCTCGGGGGCCGGCGATGGCTCGCGGGCGTCGTGGTCTTGGTCCTGGGGGGATGGATGGCCGTGGGGGCGTTGCTCGCGTGGGGACGTCAGGAGCCGTTCGTGTCGGTGCGGGAAGCCGTCCTCGCGTCGCGGGTGGGCGAGCTCGTCCACGAGCTTCCTGCGGGAACGCCCGTCGTCCTCCCGGTCGACGACGGCGACGTCACCTCGACGTTCCTCGCCGCGCGAGCGATCAACCTGGCCCGCGCCGCGGTGCCGCCCGAGCGTGCGGCCGATGTGTACGTGTTCGTCGGATCCGTCACGGATCTGTTCGCGAACCGCCCGACCGAACGAGGCGATCCCGAGTTCGACGCGCTCTCGTCCTCGACGCTGCGCGCGATCCCGCTCGCTCCCGAGCCCGAGGTGATCGTCGATCCGAGCTTCTACGGCCTTCCCGACGCCGGCTCGCACCCGCGGCTCCACGACCTCGGCGACGAGATGTTCGCAACGTTCGAGAGCACTTCCCGGGGCTTCTTCGGGGAGGTCCGAGATCCGCTCGGGTTCGGACCCGCGTCCGCCTCGATGATCGCGATCGCCTCCGCCGCGATCCTGCTGCTGCTCGCCGTTCTCGGTTCCGGCTACGCGCGCTCCGTGTTCGACGACGTCGCGACGGCGATCGCGACCGCTCCGGCGTTCGGCGCGGCGGCGGTCACCCTCGTTGCCGTCCTCCTGGACACGTTCGGGCTTCGGCTCGAAGACGTGGGCGTCGCCCTCGCCGCCTCAGCGCTGGCGGGCCTCGGCGGCTTCGCGCTCCTCCTCCTGACCCAGCGGGCCCGCGCGCGCGAGCCGGCCGTGTAGGTCCCTGCCGGCCCAGATCAGCAACCCGATCACGACCGGCGTCAACGCGTAGCGCCCGACGTTCACGCTCACGCCGTAGGCGTCCGGATACCGGAGCGGCTCGGCGGTCCACTGGGAGAGGGCGAGCACCGAGGAGAGCGCGATCAGCGTGATCCGTGGCACCGACGGCAGCGCCCAGACGAGGGGAAGGCTCCACGCGAGGTACCACGGCAGCAGGACCGGGCCGAGGAGCGCAAGCGCGAGCAGCGACCACCCCCAGCCGGCCAGCAACTCGTCGGAAGGCACGCCTGCCGACGCGCGGCGGCCGATCGCACGCACGAGCCAGATCGCGACCGCCGCCATCGCCACGGCGAACGCCGTGCGGGCCACGGCGCCGAGCGTCTCGCCGCTCACCGCGTCGAGGATCCGTCCGAAGAACCGCGACGGCGCCAGCCAGCCCTCGTGCCCGGCCAGCTCGAGCATGCCGAGGGTCGGGTCCTGCAGCTGGAAGAAGGGAGCGGCCACGATCGCGGAGATCGCGAGCGCGAGAGCACCGTGACTCGCCAACGTCCGCACGCGCTCGTCCCGCGGACGCCGCCATGCCGCCCACACGACCAGCAAGAGGAGCGGGAGGAACCCCGTCGCCTTCACCAGCGCCCCCAGCGTGAGCACGGCGACCGCCCACATCGTCCGGTCGCGGAGCACCAGCCACGCGGCGATCGCGATCGAGAGCGCGACGAGCAGGTCGTTGTGGCCGCTGGCGGCCGACTGGAACAGGATCACCGGGTTGACCCCGAACGCGGCGATCGCGAACGCCGCCCGCTGCGGACGCGCCCGCCGAGCCGTGGCCGCGATCACGAAGGTGGTCCCAAGACTGGCCGCCACCGCGATCACCCGGAACGCGTCGACGAGCGTGTCGAGGCTCGACGACAGGCGCGTGACGACGCCGGCGGCGTGCGAGAAGAGCGGTCCGTACACCGACGGCGTGTCGACCCACTTCGGCCCGACCAGCACCCGGGTCAGGTAGCCGGGGAAATCGGCCGGCGTGGCGACGTAGGGGTTCGCCCCGTGGACGGAGACGATCTGGCCGTGCGCGATGTACGAGTACACGTCGCGAGAGATCAGCAGCGGCAGGAGCAGGACGGCCACGTGGAACGCGACGGCGAGGCCGAGGGCGGTCCGGGTCGTCACCCGCCCCCGCCAGGCGGCCAGGAGGAGCACGAGGAAGCCGGCCATCGCCAGCGTTACCGCGAGAACGGACACGATCGGGAAGGCCGCGCCGAGGCGATCGAACCCGATCCCCCGCCCGATCCACGCGAACGGGCCGCCCGGCTCCGCGCCCGGCGCCAGGATCGGCTGCAGGGGGGAACCGGGGATCGCGGCGACGATCGCCTCCAGGACGAACCCACCCGAAGCGGCCGCGACCGCGGACCACGCCACGGCCCGGCGGGAACTGTCCATCTCGGCGACGCTAGCACCGGCCCGCGGCTAGGCTGCGCGCGTGGAGCGCTTCCGCGAAGGCACCGGGACGAGCGTGGTCGTGGCGATCGGCTCGGCCGCGATCTTCACGGTCCTCGCCGTCGTCCTCGCCGTCCTGTTCTGGATCGCGTTCTCGATCTACGCGATCGTCGAGATCGTCGGAGACGGGCGACCCAGCGCGGTGGCGATCCTGCTGATCGTCGTCGGCCTCGTCGGCGGACTGACGGCGTTGGCCGGCATCGCGATCTGGTTCGTCGGACGGCGCCTCGCGCCGGCGAAGCGACGACCCGACTAGGGCGTCGGCTTGAACACCATCAGGTAGAGGATCCCGGCGACCGGAAGCATCGTGACGAGCCCTCGCGCGCTCACGCGCCGAACGGCGTCGGCGTATCCGGACGCGTCGGGACCCTCCGTGTTCACGATCGCGGCCAGCCGCCGGAGCGCGGGAACGAACAGCGCCCCGCCGAACACCCCGAGCAGGACGTACAGCCCGATCGCGACGGCGATCCAGAACGTCGTGAATCCGAGCGGGCTGATCAAGACCATGATCACGCCGGTCGTCGGCAGGACCATGTATGCGGGGTTGGCGAGACGCCGATCGAGACCCGAGATCGTTTCGAGCGCGAACGACTGCGCCGGCTGCGGCCGGCCACGCATCGCGCGGAGCCAGACGAAGTAGGTCAGGTTCGTGCCCACGGCGACGATCGCCGAAGCGATGTGCAGCAGCTTCCAGAAGACGTACCAGTCCACCGGCGTTCCTCTCGTTCCGGACCGACACACCATCGCATACCCGACGGGGCCGCCGTCCTCCATCCCCGCTCGCGCTCGCTACCATGCGCCCGTGGATGCCGACAGCTTGCTGGCGCTCGTTCACTATCACGCCTGGGCGAACGACCGGGTCCTCGCGACCGCCGCGGATCTGACGGACGAGGAGCTTCGCCGACCTGCCACGCACGATCGCGGAAGCGCCTTCGAGACGATCAGGCACCTCGTGGACGTCGATTGGAGTTGGAGGCAGTTCTGTCTGGGGGTCGACGTCGGAGAGAGTTACGTGTGGGACCACGGCTTCACCCTCGACGAGGTCCCCCAGCTCCATGCGTTCACGCTCGAGGAGGACGCGCGACTCCGGGACTACGTCGCCTCGCTCGAACAGACCGCGCTCGACGAGCGGCTCGTGATGAGCGAGGACCCGAACGACACGATCGCCCGCTGGCTGATCCTCACCCACATCGTGAACCACGGAACCCAGCACCGCAGCGAGCTCGCCCGCTATTTCACCGTCTGCGGGCACTCACCCGGAGATCTCGACCTGCTGGACTCGCTCAGCCTGCCGGCGCCGGAAGGCTGAGGCCGCGCCGCCCATGACGCACCGTCTCCTCTTGGACGTTTCGAGCCTCACCTATCGCGCCTACTTCTCGATGCCGGACACCGTGACCGACTCGGACGGGCACCCGGTGAACGCGGTCTACGGCTACCTCGACATGGTCACGCGATTGATCGCGAGCCGCCGACCGAACGAGGTCGTCCACGTCTACGACCACGACTGGCGACCGGTCGAGCGCGTGGCCATCTACGCCGGCTACAAGGCGACCCGCCCGCCGGAGCCCGAGGCGATCACGCGGCAGTTCAAACTGCTTCGTGAGGTCCTCGACCGGACCGGACTCCTCCAGGCCGAGACGGAGGGGTGGGAGGCCGAGGACGCGATCGGCGCGTTCGCCGTCGAGGCCGACGAGCGCGACCGGATCGAGATCGTCTCCGGCGATCGCGACCTGATCCAGGTCGTCCGCGACCCGGTCGTGACGCTGCTCTACACGTTGCGCGGCGTCTCCGAGCTCGCCGAGTACGACGAGGCCGCCGTGCTCGAGAAGTACGGGGTCCCGGCGTCGCGCTACGTCGACTTCGCGATCCTCCGGGGCGATCCGTCCGATGCGCTGCCCGGCGTGCGCGGGGTCGGAGAGAAGACGGCGCGGGCGCTGGTGAACGCCTACGACTCCCTCGACGACCTCCTCGCCGACGCCGCGCAGGCGAACCCTCGCCCCGGCCCGCTCAAGGGGAAGCCGGCCCTCCGCGCGAGGTTGCTCGAAGCCGCCGGCTACATCGATGCGATGCGCCGGCTCGTCCCGGTCAACGCGATCGCTCCGCTGTCGGTCTGGTCCGGGGAGCGCGACGACGCGGCCCTGAAGGCGCTCGCCGATGAGCACGCCCTGAAGGGACCCGTGCAGCGGCTCCTCGCCGCGCTCGACAGCGCCGGCGCCTCCTGAGTCGATGCCGCGGTTCGTGCTGCACGTGGATCTCGATCAGTTCCTCGCGGCCGTGGAGGTCCTCCGACGCCCGGAGCTGCGGGGCCGGCCGGTGATCGTGGGCGGCGAGGGCGACCCCACGAAGCGCGGCGTGGTCTCGACCGCCTCCTACGAAGCCCGGCGGTTCGGCGTTCGCTCGGGGATGCCGCTGCGGACCGCCCTGAAGCGGTGTCCCGACGCGGTGTTCCTGCCCGTGGACGCGCCCACCTATCACGACGCCTCGGCGCGGGTGATGGAGACGCTCCGGTCCTTCGGCCTCGTCGTGCAGGAGATGGGTTGGGACGAGGCCTTCCTCGCCGCCGACACCGACGATCCCGAGGAGCTCGGCCGAGCGATCCAACGGCGCGTGCTCGAACGGACCGAGCTCTGGTGCAGCGTCGGGATCGGCGACAACCGGCTGCAGGCGAAGCTCGCGAGCGATGCGGGCAAGCCGGCCGGCGTCTTCCGGCTCACGTCGGACCGATGGCACGCATGGATGGACGCGCGGGCCGTCGACGCGCTCTGGGGGATCGGGACGAAGACGGCTCGGAAGCTCGCCGCTCTCGGGATCCGGACCGTCGGTGAGCTCGCCGGCGCCGACGACGGCGAGCTCGCACGCGCCTTCGGTCCGCGCACCGGCCCGTGGCTCTCCAGCCTCGCCCGGGGTGATGACGGCAGCACCGTGAGCGCCGAGCCGTGGATCCCGAGGGGCGTGAGCCGGGAACGGACGTTCCAACGGGACCTCACGGATCCCGTCGAGATCGATCGGGAGCTCGACCGACTGGCCCGTGAGACGGCTGCCGACGTCATGAAGGACGGACGTGACGCCGCGCGGATCGTCGTGAAGGTCCGTTTCGCCCCCTTCACGACGAGGACGCGCGGCGTCCCGCTCCCCCTTCCGACGAAGGACCCGGAGCAGCTCGCGGCGGCCGCCGCCGAGGCCCTCCGGCGCGTGCCCCAGCACGACGAGCGGCCCGTGCGGCTCCTCGGCGTCCGCGCCGAGTACGTCCCGGCGTCTTAGGGAGCGGCCCGACTCCGAAGATGCGTTGGATATCCGGCGCTCCCGTGCCGATGATCCAGGCATGCGGAGGTACCTCGCGCTCACCGGATCGACCGCCCTGGCGTTCGCGCTGCTCACCGCGATGCCGGCCTCGGCGGCCCACTCGGTGGCGATCGAGTTCCCCGGAGGCGGCAGCGAGTTCTACTCGCCCTTCTCGGGCCCGGCCACGGTGACCTTCACGATCGACCCCTCCGACGCGGACGACAGCTTCACCCTCCGGCTGCGCCGGACCGGCGGCTCCCTCGTCCACAGCGAGACCGTCTTCGTCGACGCGCAAGACCCGTCGGGCTCGAAGGTCGTGGAGTTCGATTGGCCCGCGGTCTCCGTTTCGAACGCGGCCCAGTACGACGTGGCGGTGTACCGGGACGGCGGCGCCGTGGCCGTGCAGAGCTTCTTCCTGCGACCCAGGCTCGTGGAGATCACGGACATCGCGCCGGATCCGTTCCTTCCCTGGATCGACGACGGGTACCGCGACACCACGACCGTGACGTTCACGCTCGCGGCCGACGCCGACGCCGAGGCCAGGGTCTTCAAGGCGACCAACGCGGGGGCGTGCTGCGGGGCCCAGGTCCATTCAGACGCCGCGGGCCTCGCCGGTCTCAGCCCCGGTGAGAACACCTGGGTCTGGGACGGTCAGGGCTCGGGAGGATCCGCCGGCAACCTCGAGAAGGGCGACTACTTCGTGCGGATCTGGGCCGACGACGGTGTGATCGAGTCCGCGATCTCGAAGCCGGTGAAGGTCTCGATCGCCAGGACGTACCGGGCCAAGGCGACGAAGTCGAAGCCGGCGATCAACTTCCACCACCAGGGTCCCAGCACCGCGACCGCCTTGGGTGGTGGATGCCTCACGTACGAGAGCGTCGGCAACCTCGTGATCCTTTGCCAGTCGGGGAAGATGAGCGTCTACTGGCGGTGGGGACTGTCATCCGCCGAGCGGATCGTGAGCCAGAGCTTCGTGCTGGCCAGCAGCGCTGAGGACTGCCCCCGCTCGATCAGGAGCACCTCCCATACGAAACACGAATCGACCTTCACCGTGAACGAGGACAAGGCCGACTTCCGGGCGCTCTGCTCGCTCTCGACCGCGAGGATCACGTACAGCTACCTCGAGGCGTCCTAGCGCCCGCCGGCGCCGGCGCACCGCGTCCTTATCATCCGTCCCGTGGCTCCGACGCTCGAGGCGCTCCGCGACGTCCCGAAGGTGCTCCTCCACGACCATCTCGACGGCGGTCTCCGCCCGACCACGGTCATCGAGCTCGCCGAGGAGACCGGCTACCCGGACCTCCCCACGAAGGACCCGGACGACCTTTCGGAGTGGATGACCCGAGGCGCGTCTCGGAAGGACCTCCTCCTGTACCTGGAGACGTTCGCGCACACGGTGGGCGTGATGCAGACGCGCGACGCGCTCGTGCGCGTGGCCCGGGAGTGCGCCGAAGACCTCGCCGCCGATGGGATCGTCTACGCGGAGGTCCGCTACGCGCCGGAGCAGCACCTCCACGGCGGCCTCGGGCTCGACGAGGTCGTCGAGGCGGTCCAGGAGGGCTTCCGTCAGGGAGCGGACCGGACCGGCATCCGGATCGGCACCCTCCTCACGGCGATGCGCACCGCGGCGCGCTCGCTCGAGATCGCCGAGCTCGCGGTCCGCTGGCGCGATCGGGGTGTGGTGGGGTTCGACATCGCCGGCGCGGAGGCGGGTCATCCGCCGACCCGCCATCTGGACGCGTTCGAGCGCGTGCGACGCGAGAACTTCCACCTCACGATCCACGCCGGAGAGGGGTTCGGGGTCCCGTCGATCTGGGAGGCGCTCCAGCTCTGCGGCGCCGAGCGACTGGGTCACGGCGTGCGCCTCGTGGACGACATCGAGACGAGCGCCTACGGCCCTCCTCGGCTCGGTCGCCTCGCCGACCTCGTGCGAGACCGGCGCGTCCCGCTGGAGCTGTGCCCGACGTCGAACGTCCACTCGGGCGCCGCGCCGTCGATCGAGGAACATCCGATCGGCCTGCTGATGGACCTGAAGTTCCGGGTCACGGTGAACACGGACAACCGCCTGATGTCGGCCACCACGCTCTCGCAGGAGTTCGCCCAGCTGGTGGACGCCTTCGGGATCGGATGGGATCGGGTCCGGCGCCTGACGATCAACGCGATGAAGTCGGCGTTCCTCCCCTTCGACGAGCGCGTCCGGCTGCTCGACGAGGTGATCCGGCCGGCGTACGCGGAACTCGCCGGATGACGGGGCCGACGTCGGACGAGACGCCCGCGATCCGCGCCGCGAACGCGGCGGGGGTGCCGTTCTCCGTGGTCCGGACCGACCGGCCGTCGAGCGCCGAGGAGAGCGCCGCGCTGCAGGGGATCGAGGTCCACCAGCTGCTCCGAACGATCGTCGTGCGACGGGACGCGCAGTCCTACGTGTTCGTCCTCGTTCCCGGCGGTCGCCAGATCGACTGGCAACGACTCCGCGCCCATCTCGACGAGCGACGGCTGTCCCTTCCGGACGAGGAGGAGGCGAAGGCGGCCACCGGATACGAGCGCGGAGCGATCACTCCGTTCGGCTCGAGCGGCGTATGGCCGGTGGTCGCCGACGCGACGATCACCGACGGCGAGGTGGTCGCGATCGGCGGCGGCGCCCGCGGGGTGAACCTGCATCTGGCGCCGGCGGATCTCGTTCGCGCGCTCCGAGCGAAGGTCGCCGACGTGACGCGGCCGGTCTAGCCGCGGATCTCCTCCACCGCGATCGACCCGTCGTCGTCGAGGGTCACGTGGATACCCTCGCACTCGGCGAACGGCGGGGGCTCCCGGCCGGTCAGCCCGACCATCGCGCGCTCGACGAACGGCGTGTGGCTGATCGCCAGGCCCGTCGCGCCCTCCGGCACGCGGTCGAGGAGCGCCCGCATGCCGGCCGCCATCGACTCGGGACTCCCGCCGTCGGCGTCGCGCCCGGCGAGCCCGGGCACCACCTCGTGGGTCGGCAGCTGAGCCCCGGCTCCGCGGAGGATCCATGCGGCCGTCTCCGCCGCGCGCTCCGCCGGGGACACGAACACGGCGGCGAAGGCCGTCGTCGCGTTGCGCCCGACGTCCTCGGCCTGCGCGCGTCCCTCCGCCGAGAGCCGGTCGGCGTCGGGATCCCGCTTCGCGTGTCGCCGGAGCTCGAGACGCCGCACGTCCCCTCCTCTCAGTGCGTCCCCGCCGATGCGGCGTCGGGAACCATCCGGTCCTCGCGGAAACGGGAGAGCCCGAACGGCTGGATCAGCTCGGGAACGCGTCCGGTCGCGACGAGCTCGGCCATCGTCGCCCCGAAGACCGGCGCGCCCTTGAACCCCCACGTCCCCATCCCCGCCATCACGCTGAAACCCTCGACCGGCGTCGCCCCCAGGATCGGGGACGAGTCCGGCGACATGTCACAGAGGCCGGCCCACTGGCGCATCGCCCGCGCCTTCGCCGTGAAAGGCAGGATCGTCATGCAGCGACGGGCCGCCTCCGACAGGAACTCGAACGTCGAGCGCGTCGAGTACGAGCTGTACGGCACGATCTCGGCGCCGGCCAGGAGCTCGCCGCGCGCGGTCTGGGACACGTAGATCGTGAGATCCATCGACGACACCAGGCCGCGCAGCACCGGACGGTACGGCTCGGTCACGAACGCCTGGAGGGCGTGCGTGACGATCGGCAACCGCACGCCCGCCATCGCCGCGAGCCCCGACGACCACCCCGCGGCCGCGCTCACGACGTGCCCGGCCGAGATCGTCCCGGCGGAGGTCTCGACGGCGGCGCAGCGTCCGTCGACGACGCGGATCCCGGTCACCTCGATCCCCTGATGGACATGGACGCCGCGTCGCTGCGCAGCCTGCGCGTAGCCCCACACCACCGAGTCGTGACGGGCGAACGATCCCGGCGGGTGGTACGACGCACCCAGCACGGGCAGCTCGCCGCCGCCCGTGAGGTCCACGAGCGGGCACACCTCGAGGATCTCCTCAGGCGAGAGCACGTCCGTCCGGACACCCAGCGCTCGGTTCAGCGATGCCTTCTCCCGCTCGACCTGCAAAGAATCCTCGGTGTGGCAGAGGTCGAGCTCGCCCTGGTTCGTGAACAGGATGTTGAAGTCGAGCTCCCGCGAGAGCTGCCGGTACTTCCTGAGGCTCTCGCGATAGAGGGGGACCGTCTCGGGCGTGTTGTAGTTCGCGCGGAGGACCTGCGTGTTGCGGCCGCTCGCCCCGCTGCCGACGTACGAGCGCTCCAGGACCGCCACCCGGCGGATCTTCTGCCGAGCCGCGAGGTGGTACGCGAGCGAGAGCCCGTTGACGCCTCCGCCGACGACCACCACGTCGTAGGTGGGGGCCACCTCGTGGGATCGGAGGAACCGCCGGCGCCGGATCAGGCCCGTCATCGGTTCCGCCGCTCCTCGTCGATCCGGCGCCGGAGGTGGTGGGCCTCGGAAGCCCGGACGAACAGGGATACGCCTTCGTCGCGGACGAACGCCCGCACGGCGACGCGCGCGACGTCGCCCTGCACGTAGCCGGGCGGCTCGGGGAACGGGAGCTCCGAGAGTCCGGCGAGGACGTCGCGCGCGTCGCCGTGATCGAGCACGAGCTCCTCCCAGCCCTCCGACGCGTCACGGATCAGCGCGTCCGGGTCGACCTTCATGACCGCCTGGCGCAGGTCCGGCGGGATCCGGCCGGCCACGAACACCTCGTCCGCCGCGACCCGGGCGGATCCGGCGGCCCGCATCGCGATGTCGCACGCATCCTCGTTCGCATGGATGCTCCAGCGTTCATCCATCGAGCCTTGCCCCCTCGGGGTCGTAGAAGGGCGTCGGCGATACCTCGGCCTCGATCGCACCGGCGCGGACGATCGCAGGGACGCCGCCGTCCTCGCCACGCCGGATCCACCCGAGGCCGATCGTCTCGCCGAGCGCCGGGCTCACGGCCGCGGATGTGACCCGGCCCACGATCCCGCGGTCGTGCTGCAGGGGCATCCCGCGCAGCTCGGATCCGCCCCGTTCGAACCGCAGCCCCACGAGCCGTCTCGGTACCGGCCGGACGCTCAGCCGCTCCAACGCGCGGCGGCCCGGGAACCGCTCCTTCCCGAGGTCGACCGCCCACTCCAGGCCGAGCTTGGCCGGAGTGTCGTCGGGGAGCGTGTCCTGCCCGATGTAGAGATGCCCCTTCTCCAAGCGCAGCACCTCGAGGGCATCGAGGCCGTGCGGCCGGATCCCGAGCGACGCTCCGGCGTCCGTCAGCGCCCGCCACAGATCCGGTCCGCGCCGGCGCGGATGGTGGAGCTCGAAGGCGAGCTCGCCGACGAATCCGGACCGGATCGCGCGGCACCCGATCCCCGCGACCGTGATCTCGCGGACGCCGAGGTGAGGGAAAGAGGCGGCGTCGAGCGGGTCGTCGCCGAGCGCGGCGAGCAGCTCGCGGGCTCGGGGACCGGCCACCAGGATCGCGCCGCGCTCCGGCGTGAGATCGACGACATGAACGCGGAGGCCCCATCGGTCGGCTCGGTCGCGCAGCCATGCCTCCATCCGGTCCGCTCCGCCCGACGTGGAGGTGACGTACCAGCCCTCGTCGCCGAGCGAGCACAGGAGCCCGTCGTCGAAGACGTAGCCGGCTTCGTCGAGTGCCAAAAGGTATCGGGCGCGACCGGCGACGAGATCGGCCGTGCGCGTCGGGAACGTGACGTCCACGAGCTCCGCGGCGTCCGGACCGGTGAGCAGGAACTTCCCGAGCGTGCCGACGTCCATGATCGAGACGCGTTCGCGCACCGCCCGGTACTCCTCCTCGACGTCGCCGTAGCCGAACGGGCGGGTCCAGGCGCCGGAGCGCCCCAGGCGGGCG